>JAKATS010000389.1 GCA_021818645.1 Acidobacteriota bacterium
CCCATGCCTATGGCGGCCAGCGTGCCCAGCACCAGGAACCAGGTAAAGGGGATTCCGTGGGCATACAATTCCAGCGACACCGCGATGCCCGTGACCATGCCGGCCAGCGCGCCGCGTTCATCAGTCCGGCGCGTGGCCGTGCCCAGAATGAACACCCCCAGCAAGCCGCTGAAGGGGATGGAAACGATGGTCAGCCCCAATTCCAGCACCGATGAGGAATGCCGGCTGGCATAGGCGACCAGCCCCAGGATCAGCGCCCAGAATACCGTAGCCAGGCGTGAAACCCGCAGGTAATGGGATTCTTTTTTTTCCGGAGCCAGCCAGGCGCGGTAAAAATCCATCACCGTGGACGAACTCAGCGAATTCAGGGCCGCACTCAGGTTCGACATCGCCGCCGCAATGATCGCCGCCAGCACCAAGCCGCCCAGGCCCACGGGAAAATGCCGCGCGATAAAGCTGGGATAAATGCGGTCATAGCGGCCAAAGCTCCCGCCCCGGGGCAGCGGATGATGCAGATGATAGACAAACAGCAAAACCCCAATCACCAGAAAAACCGCGAACTGCGCAAAAATCACCAGCCAGCTTCCAAACAGCGCCTTGCGGCTGTCGCGCAGGGTGCGCGCGGCCAGCAGCCGCTGCACAATCAGTTGATCGGTGCCGTCGGTTGCCGCGGTCAAAAACATCCCGCCCAGAACTCCCGACCAGAAAGTGTAGGGCCGGCGCCAGGAGAAGGTAAAATCGAAGACCTGAAACTTATGCCCATGCGCGGCGGCCACGGCCCACACCCGCGCCCAGCCGCCGGGAATGGCATGCAAAATCAGCGCCAGGCTCAGTCCCGCGCCCGCCATATAAATAAAAATCTGCAAAACATCGGTCCAGATGACGGCACGCAGACCGCCGGCCGCGGTGTAAATCAAAGTCAGGGTGGTCAAGATACAAATGATCGCGGGCAGCGACAAATGCAGCGGGATGCCCAGCGCCGGCAGCCGGGCCAGCGCCGCGCCGGCCACGATGGCAATAGCGAACAGCCGCACGCCTTCGGCCAGAGCCCGGCCGATTAAAAAAATTCCCGCCGTAACCCGGCGCATGCGCGTGCCAAAGCGACGCTCCATGAGCTGATAGGCGGTAAACAACTCGCCCTGGAAATATTGCGGCAGCAACAGCGCACTGATGACCACCCGTCCGGCCAGATAGCCCAATACCAGCTGTAAAAACGTCAGATTACCGGCGTAAGCCAGTCCCGGCGTGCTGATGATGGTCAGTACGCTGGTTTCCGCCGCCACGATGGAGAGCATAATGGCCCACCATGGCGTCCGATGGCCGCCCAAAAAATAATCCCGTAATCCGCTTTGCCGGCGCCGCAGCATCACGCCAAAAACCGTGATGCCGGCCAGGTAGATCAACAGGATCAGAAAGTCTATGCGCGCTAGGCCCATAATCATGGCCGCCCGGTGGAAGCGGATCTCATTCTCAACGTTCTGTCTGCGACAGTAATTTTTGCGCCAAGCCCAGCGCACCGGCCACGGGCGGCCCGTCTGGTTGTGTCCATCGGGCCCGCGGCAAGACAGAGGCCAAAGCGTTCTGGAGCGCAACGGCCACGGCTGCGACGTGCTGCAGCACGCCTCCCCAGCCGGCCACACGCGGCGCCGGCATATTGATGGCCTGGGCCACATTTTGAACCAGCCGCGCTAATTCCTGGCCCGCATCCACCAGAATTGCCCGCGCTTCCGCATGGCCCGCTTGCGCCGCCTGCGCCACCAGCGGAACCAGGCCGGCATATGCGACCCGCACGCCGTTACGATGGTTTTCCTGCAGCCAATTCACCAGTTCCAGGGCATCGCGCATGGACCAGTGCGCCAGGATCGAAGCTGGGAATGGATCCGAAGAATTCGCGTCCCGGGCAGCTTCGATCACCCGGCGCACAGCCTGACGTCCGATCCAGTAACCGCTGCCCTCGTCGCCCTGTTCGGGACCGTTTCCACCGGCACGGGCGATTTGATTCCGGGCATTACGTCCCAACGCGATCGAGCCGGTACCGGATATCACCACAATGCCCGGCTCACCATCCAGCGCGCCGGCCAGCGCCAGTTCCGCATCCGTCACCACCATAATCCGGGCTTCGGGCGCCAGTTGCCGCAGCATTCCTTCATATTGGCGGCGCCGCCGTTCATCACCGGCGCCGGCGAACCCCGCGCATATCGCGGCCAACTGGCTCTGCGGCCCTGGGGCGCGGTGCCGAGCGGCTTGCAGCGCCTGCGCTAAATTTTCCGCTACCTGTTCTGGCGCCCAATGGGTCAGGCTGGCGCCACCGGACCGGGCTTCGCCCAGTACTTCTCCGGTGAGCTTGGCGATACGGCAGGTGATTTGGCTTCCGCCCCCATCCAGCCCGGCAATGATCATCTTTTGGAATGTACCGGTTTGCAGCATGAGAATCCAGATGAAGTTTTGCGAAAAATGGCGGAAATTTTGAGGTTAACCAGCTGCCCGCATGATGAAAATTTGAAAAAACTGTAAAATTTTCCCTTGCGGGAGTGGCCAAGGGGCTGGTAGAAAGGATAAACTATCCAGCATCCCGAGTGCCGCATCCTATATAGTTAGGCCAGTGACTCTAGCCGGGGATGGGCCAGGGGAAAGGCGCTGCGGCGCGTTATCGTTGACATTTTCCATGATTGGCGACGAATTCTAAAGGAGATGAATGCATGAAGTTGGCGCGGACCCTGATCTTGCTCTTTACTGTGGTTGTGGCGGCGTGGGCCTGGCAGACTCCCGGCGGTGCGGATGTCCATTGCCTGCCTCTGACCCCGGCTCCCAACACGGCCGGTTATAAATGGAAACAAGGCATGGCTGAGTACAACGCCTATGTGGCCGCCACCCGTGCCGCAACGCCGCTGCAAAAAGCCCAGCTATTTGCCGCTTTTGTGAAAGAGTTCCCCCACTCCGATTACAAGCAGGCCGCCATGCAGGCCGAGATGACCGCGTATGCCCAGGCCGGCAAAACCCTTCCGGCCCTGGCCGTGGGAAAGAAGTTGCTGGCTTCCGGAGCCACTTCCGCGCCGGTGCAGCTCGCCGTCTATTTTCTATCCGCCACTTACCTGCCCCAGATCATTCAGCCAAACGACCCCGATCTGCAGACCCAGTTGCAACAACTGCAAACCGCAGGGGTCTGCGGCCTCAAGGCGATCAACACCATTCCCCGGCCGCCGCAATTGCCTGCCGCCACTTTCGCCGCCCAACAGGCGCAGGCGCGGGAAATCTTCCAGCGCGGCCTGGGGTTTGTGGCTTTACAGGATAAAAATTATGCCGCCGCCATTCCTCACTTCCAGGCCGCCGCACGCATCAACTCCAAAGACCCGCTGGTCTATTATTGGATGGGCTTATCGCAGTTAACGATTAAGCCTCCGCAATATCAGCAGGGCATTTACAATCTGGCTCGCGCCGCCGCGCTAGCCCCCCAGGTGGGCTCGTTCAACAGCTACTTCACCCAGGTTTACAGCCAATACCATGGCTCGGCCCAGGGCGCAGCAGCAGTCAAAAACGAGGCTTTGGCGCACGCGCAAATGCCGTCCGGCTACCATATTGTTTCCTATGCGGATATCGCCAACGCGCAGGCTCAGGCCAAATATAACCAGGAAGAAGCCCAGTATCAGAAGGAACTCCATGCCCTGCCGCCGGCTGACAGTTTCCCCGGCATTGTCGCCCGCTTAAAGCGCCCCTCTCACCGAGCCAAGGAATGGGCACAGATCCGAGGCGTGGGGCTTGAACTGCAAGGCACCGTAATCCATTCGCAGCCCACCTACATCGTCCTCGCCGTTCCCGAAACAGCCACTCCCAGCGGCCGCCCCGATGTGCGGGTGGATCTGGTCATACGCCATGTGGTCCGCCGCGGCATTCAGGTTACGGTACTGGGTGTGCCCTACCGCTATACCCTCAAGCCGCACTTCATGCTTTATATGAATAAGGGCCGCATCGAATAGCGGCGGCCTCCATTTCATTTCTAAAAGCGGGACGGCAGTTGACTGCTGTCCCGTTTTTGTTTTGCGATCAGGTCTTCGCCCGGCTATGTGCTTCAATGGAGTATGCTTTTCCGGCTAAGCCATATCCTGGTGGGCATCCTGGGCGTGGCTCTTTATTTTGCCGTGCTTTGGGATGGGTTTGAAACCATCGTGCTGCCCCGGCGCGTTACCCGGCGCTGGCGACTGGCGCGGGCATTTTATATGTCCACCTGGGGGCCTTCCCGGGCCGGGCTGCGGCGCATTCAGAACCCGCGTCAGAGAGAGACCTGGCTCAGCATTTACGGCCCGCTTTCGCTGCTGCTGCTGCTCATCTTCTGGGCCGGGGCGCTGATAGCCGCATTTGTATTCATGCGCTGGTCATTTTTTGGCGGGAGCTGGGGTAGAACATGGTTTGCCAGCGGCAGTGATTTTTTCACTCTCGGGCTGATTCAACCTCACGGCGGCTGGGGCCGGCTGCTGACCATTCTCGAAGCCGGAACCGGCTTCGGCTTTCTGGCTCTGGTCATCGGCTATCTGCCCGTAATTTATCAGGCTTTCAGCCGCCGCGAAGGCAACATATCGCTGCTCGATGCCCGCGCCGGCTCTCCGCCCAGCGCCGGCGAACTTTTACGGCGCGGCGCCCGCGATGTGAATGAACTTACGCAATTACTCAAGGATTTCGAGATCTGGACCGCCGACTTGATGGAAAGCCATATTTCCTACCCGGTGCTGGGCTATTTCCGTTCCCTGCACGATAACCAGTCCTGGCTGGCCACACTGATCACGATGCTGGATGCCTGCACGCTGGTGATCGCCGGCGCAGGCTGTTCCGAGCAGGCACCCCTGGCAATGGATCATTCCGCATCCGAAGCCGCCGTAACCCGGCAGGCGAGGCTGAGCTTTGCCCTGGCTCGCCATGCCCTGGTGGATCTGGCACAGGTGATGCACATTCAACCCGCGCCCTTCGATTCCGACATCCGGCTGCCGGTTTCGGAGCTGGCACGCTTACGGAACTTTTTAACCCTGGCAAATATTCCCTGGGTCGGCGCCGACACTTGCTACGATGCCCTGACCGACTTGCGCCGCATGTACGAGCCCTATGCCGGCGCGCTGTCAAACCGCCTGCTCATGCCATTGCCGGAGTGGCTGCCGGGACAGAAAACCCGGGAAAACTGGCTCAGCAGCGCCTGGAACGATGCCGGCCAACTCCGCTCCCGTCGGGCGCTGCATGAAGATTGGCATCAATAATTCCCGGATGATTGCCCGCAGGGCCGGAAAGGGGACCGCCGCGCTATGCGATGCGAACGGCTTCGCTTTCATCGTCGCGCCAGCGCGTAGCGGAAAAACACAACCGCGCCAGCAGCGGCCGCGCCAATAGCTGGAGCATCGCATTTTGCAGCCCTGCCGGCAGTGCGATTAATGGCCTCAGGCCTATGGCCGCGCGAAATGCCGCCATACCCGAGCGACGCCACTCGCGCTGGTAAAGCCGGGCCGCATGCGCGGGCCATGCGCGTGGATTGAGGGCGTGGGCCTGGGCCAACAACTCACCGGCACGAGCGCCGCCGCACAACGCGCGGGCAATGCCATCGCCGGTAAATGGATCGAGAAACCCCGCGGCATCGCCTGCCAGAAGATGCTCCGCCTGACGCGCGGAACCGGAACCCAAGCGTATCGGCGCGGTTGCCACCGTGGGGGTCACCTGGCGCGCGCCCGCCAGCCGCGCCCGCAATTCAGGATTGGCGGCGATCTCGATCAGCCACGCACCCATGGAATGAAGGCTCGCGGAAGCGGCCCCGCGCAGCCTGTCCCGCCGAATCAGGCAGCAAACATTTACCCGGCCATTTTCGACCGGCGCCAAACCGCAGTATCCCCCGGGGAGACAATATAGTTCCACCGACGTCCGCTCCTTCTGCGGGATTGCGGGCAAATCGAATCGCGCCTTTACGCCTGCCCAATTCCCAGGGTGATGCATTTGATCCGCCGGACTGGAAAGGCCCGTAATCCGCCACCAGCGCCCACAGGCCACGACCAGAGCGCGGGCAGAAACAGTGCGCACCGGCCCCTGGCGCACGCTTTCCATTTCAACTGCATATCCCGCAGCCGCAGCCCGCACCGAAAGCACACGCGTTTCGGCCGCTCCCTCCGCGCCGGCGGATCGCGCCGCCTGCCAGAGCGCGGCATCCAAACGCGGCCGGCTGATTCCCAGCCCCGGCCGGGGCAAAGGAACCTGCCGAGCCGTTCCGCGTTGCGGCACCAGACGAAGAAAGTTGATTCGAGACGCCGCCGCCAGCACCTCGGGCGCCTGAGAAGCCAGCATGCGCTC
>JAKATS010000402.1 GCA_021818645.1 Acidobacteriota bacterium
GTGTTCGTCAGCGCCTGCGTCAAAAAGGAAATTCCTCCGCCTGGACGGGCACGGATTGGCGGCAGATGGGGCACCGGATCGAGGTGATTCGTTTGCGGCGGGAGGGAGATTTCTTTTCCGGAGCCATACAAGCCGGGCCTGAACGGAGGCGCGATTACAGCACGCGCGCCACCAGGTCGTAATCATGCGCCGCGGTGATTTCGGCGGTGACAAACTGGCCGGGGCGGGGCGCCTGATCGCCGGGAAATTCACTGAGCCAGATTTTGCCGTCAATTTCCGGGGCCTGGCCCTCGAGCCGGCCTTCCCAGAGGTAGTCGGCTTCGCGCGAAGGGCCTTCGACCAAAACCGGGACGCGGCGGCCCACATCAGCACGGCGGCGGCGGCGGGAAATTTTTTGCTGCATGCGCATCAGGCGGTCGCGGCGCGCGGCCACGGTGGCAGAGTCCACTTTACTGGGCAAATGAAAGGACTGGCTGGTGGCTTCGTCGGAGTAGCCGAAGACGCCCATCCAGTCGAATTCCGCGGCGGAAACAAAGTCGCAAAGCTCGGCAAATTCGGCGGCGGTTTCGCCGGGAAATCCGGTGATGAAGGTGGTGCGCAGGGCCACGCCGGGAATCATGGAGCGGATTTTTTCCAGGAGCTGCAGAAAACGATCGCCGGTGCCGCCGCGGCGCATGCGCTTGAGCACGGCCGGGCTGGCGTGCTGGAGCGGCATATCAATGTATTTGCACAAGCGGGGGTGGGCGGCGATGGTTTCGAGCAAACGGGTGGTGACTTTGTTGGGATAGAAATACAAGGTGCGAATCCAGGCCAGCTCTTCGATTCCGGCCAATTGCGCCAGCAGGCCGGCGAGACCGTCGCGCAGGCCGAGATCTTCGCCATAGCAGGTGGTGTCCTGGCCGATGAGCACAATTTCGCGCACGCCTTCAGAGGCCAGGCGGCGCGCTTCGGCCAGCACCGACTCCGGCCGCCGGCTGCGGAATTTGCCGCGATAGTGCGGGATGACGCAAAAAGCGCAGGGATGGTCGCAACCTTCAGCAATTTTGATATATGCCGTATGGCCGGCCGTGGCGCGCAGCCGCGGCGTCCATTCGTCATATAAATAAGGAGCGGTAACCGGCTCCGGCGGAACAGCCGGCAAGACCGGCAGCGCAGAGCCCGCGGTCCGGGGCATTATGACCGGAGCCGGCGGAAAGGTGGTTGCCTGAGGGCTGACGGCGCGGAGAATATCCGGCAATTCGTTGGTGCCCACCAATGCGTCAATTTCGGGAATATCGCGCTGGATTTCGCTGCGATAGCGTTCGACCAGACAGCCGGCCACAATCAGGCGGCGGGCATGGCCGGATTTTTTCAGTTCGGCCATTTCCAGAATGGTATCCACCGATTCTTGTTGTGCCGATTCGATGAAGCTGCAGGTATTCACCACCAGGACTTCGGCCTCTTCGGCGCGGGGAGTGATTTCATAACCCGCACCGGCCAAAAGTCCCATCATGACTTCCGAATCCACCAGATTTTTAGGGCAGCCGAGGCTGACAAAACCGATTTTCTTCATGGTGCGTGGAACTGCCGGGAGGGAAACCACAATACAATGCGGCCAACAATTATTATCGCATTACCGCAGAAACCACAGCCAGACCAGTAGAAAAAGCCATACGCCATCCAGAAAATGCCATAAAACCGCGGCCGCCCCGGGCAGCACGGATTGCGCGCGCAGGCGGCCGGCCCACAGCAGACCCGTCACCAGGATCAAAAGGATTAACCCGGCAAGAATATGCACGGCATGGGCAACCGTAAGCAGATAAAAGAAGGAGCTGCCGGGGGTGGTCGCGGCATAGTAGCCGGCCTGACGAAGCTCGCCCCATGCGCGCCATTGGCCGGTTAAAAACAGGGCGCCGAGCAGAGCCGCTCCCAACCACGCCCAGCGCGCACTGGTATTTTTACCCAATTGAAATTGCCGAAGACCGGATTGGAGACAGATACTGCTGCCGAGAATGATGACTGTGTTGAGCCAGAGAATCGAGGGCCAAGGCAGTTGTGGAGCGGCATGCGATGAACGCGAGAGGAGCTGGGCCGCGCAGAGGGCGATAAAGAACACGGCAACCGCGGCCATGGCCAGCCGCAGTCCCCAGCGCAGGCGGAACAGGGAGGGAGATATGGTCCGGTGGCGATGATCATCGCCTCCGATGTATGGCGGGAGTGTGAAATCACCCTGCCAGGGCAGACGCAGCACCGGACGGCGGCTGCTGAATGGATTCGACACCCTGGTTTTCGACTTTATTCCGGGCATTCAAGATCTTCCCCTTATACATTAAGATACGCCCGGATGCGTGGTTGGGCACTGAAGCGAGTGATTGAAACCTGACCCGAGAGGATCGGCAAAACGCCGGCTGCAGGTGGATATTTATTCCCTTTCTTACAGTTGTACTGTCTCAGCGGACGGAGGGCACCGACGCGGAGTGCGGCGCGGCGGCCTGAGGTTGAGATCGGTGATGACCTGTTTGAGGATTTCGATATGTTTATTGAACGTTTCGAGCTGCTCATTCAGATAGCGCAGGCGCGGGCCGCTTTCCCGGCTGGCCATGCGGGTCATGACCGAAGCTTTTTCAGACAAAATGCGCAGGCTGGCCCAGAGCGCGCTTTCGGTGGCCAGGGAGAGTTCATAGTTCAGAGTTTCAAGGGAATAGGCATGTCCGACGCGGCAGCGAAACATAGGAATGGGCAGAGACTCCACTTCCCATAAAACCCCATGGCATTCCGGGCAGGCAATGGACGAAGGCCGGCCGCTGATGCGGGCATCGGATTCGGCTTCAATGTCCTGCCGGCTGGGCATGGCTTGCTCTGGCGGATGGGCTGAGTTTTGCGCGCCATGTTCCTTCGAAGTTCCGTTAGCGACCCAGGCGGCGATCTGGGCACCGATTTTATCCGCAGGCAAGACACGGTCGGGCCGGATCCAATCGAGCGCCGCCAATGGCATATCCGGATGCATAGCGTCCTGCGGATCCTGCACGATGGTCAGGCCTCCGGCCTGCTGGATGGCCCAGATGCCGGCTGCGCCATCGTCCAGAATGCCGCTCAGCAGCACACCGGTAACCTGCTCGCCATGGCTGCGGGCGGCGGTGCGGAACAAGACGTCAATTGCGGGCCGATGGCGGTTTTCGCGCGGGCCGTGCTGGAGCCGCAAGCGGTCTTTGGCCAGTTCCAGATGCTGGTCGGGAGGGGCGACGTAAACATGCCCGGCGCGCAGCTTTTCATCGGGATGGGCAAAGTTCACCTGCAGCCCCGTTTCCCGCTGCAAGACCTCAGGCAAAAGGCTCGGGTATTCGGCGGGCAGGTGCACTACGATCAACACCAAGGCCGACAGCGACCCGGGCAGCGCTTTGACGATGGTTTTCAACGGCTGGATGCTGCCGGCTGAGCCGCCGATCACGATGATATCTGGCCCAGGCAATGAGTGACCTGCAGGGCATGGATGAAGCTTTTGAATCTCAGGTTCACTCGCCGTACGCAGCGCTGAACGCGAATCTACTTTTTTCTAATTTGCTAATGTCTGGCGCTGGCGCCTGCGGCATGAAAACACATGAGCGGCCAGGTTCAGAACTGATAAAAGCTCATGTCTTCGTTATGATTTTGCACCCAGATACGAGCCTCATGCGGCTCATGATTGATGCGCACCAGCACGACCAGGCCGGACGCCGGAGGGCCCGGCGGGGCGGTGACCACGACAATTTTGTAGCTCTGCACCGCGCCCCACTCGCCTTTTGGCCCCCAGTCGCGCATGAAGGCGTCCATGGGATAGTGCCGGGGATTGGCGTGCCAAATATAGTAGGCCATCTGATAGTTGCCGTTTTTGAGCGCGGTCATGAAACGGTTCACGGTCTGCCGCGCCCGCCAGTATGGCAGGTAAAAATAGATGGGGATGCCGATCAGGATGACGGCGATGATGATGGAGATGACCCAGATTCTGCGTTTGCGGCGCCGGTTTTCACGGGCAGCGTCATAGGCGGGGGCATCAAGTAAGCTCATAAATCTCTCTCTATAAGCTTGCCACAATGCTGTTATGGATGGGCGCGGGCCCCGGCGTGGCTATACCACGCGTCCCGGCTTCTCTGGCGCGGGCCCCGGCGTGGCTACGCCACGCGTCCCGGCTTCTCTGGCGCGGGCCCCAGCGTGGCTGTGCCACGCGTCCCGGCTTCTCTGGCGCGGGCCCCGGCGTGGCTGTGCCACGCGTCCCGCTTATACCTTTACCTTTACCTTTACCTTGCTCGCTCCGGCTCAGGGGTGCATTTTGTAAGCAAAACCTACAGGGTTTTACCGCCCCGAGCCTACGCTGCACGGCAGACTACGCCATCTGCGCCTGAGCCAGGGCACAGGCGCGAAACCTTTTACTCATCCAACTTGCTGCAACTGAAAACTATGCGCCGCTCTGGCCTGCGGCAGCATCGGTTTGACGATGCAGGACAACGTGAGAATGAAACATCTGGCTGCTGATCCGCAGATTCAAGGTATTGCCGTGCAGCGTGCCCGTGTGCTTGATATTGCCCTGGCCAAAGTGCGTGACGAAACTGATATGGATGCCTTTAACCTTAAGCTGATGGACCGCGATGTCATTTCCACCGACGGAAATGCTGCCTTTCCACTGGCCGGATTTTTGCCAGAGCTTTAAATGCATGGTCATCGAGCCCTGCGGCCCATTCATGGCGCCTTTCCAGCGGCCGGCAAAACCGGCTGGGGCCTTGGCCGCCAATAAACCTGCACCGGCCAGCAGCATGAACAGGAACGCAAGCCGGCCGCAGCGAAGAGTTTTTGCCATAGAAGTCTCCTGAGGAACTACGCCCCGCAGTGTGGCACAAAACCGCCGATCCGACGCAGGCCGGGATGGAATTTTACATTCTTAAAAATTCATTTGGCGGGTGATGAAACTGCCCAGCTATTACAAAATCCGGCCAGTTTTATTGCACTGCCCGGCCGGCAAATTGCAGAGCGGCGGGCAGATGCGCGGCAAAGTAGAACCAATTATGGCCGCCGGGGTAGAGATGAAACTGATGGGGGATATGACGCCGGTTCAGTTCCCGGTCCAGGGCTTCGGCGCCACGGTAAAAGCCGAAGCCATCCTGGGCGCCGCAGTCAAAATAAATTTGCATGCCCGCCAGCCGGGCATGGCGGGCGAGCACAAGAGGGCTATTGCGCCGCCAGAAGGCCGGCTGGGGCGGCCAGCCGAATACCCGGCCAAAAAACCGCAGCCGCAGCTTTAAGCGGGGATCATTAACACGATCCGCCGGCGGATGCCGCATCAGCGCCGGGCTGTTGACGGCAACGGCGGCAAACCCGCCGGGGTGGGCAAAGGCCATGCGCAGCGCGCCGTAGCCGCCCATGGAGATGCCGGTCAGGGCGCGATGCCGGCGGCCGGGCAGGACGCGGTACTGGCGGGCGATGGCGGGCATGAGTTCATGGCGAAAAAAATCGGCCCAGCGAAAGCGGCGATGAATGGAGTTGATAAAAAAACTGTTCCAGCCGTCGGGCGCCACCAGAATGAACTGCGGCATGCGCCGCCGGCGCCAGAGATGCTCGATCAGCTCCCAGGCATTCGAGGTCACCAGTTCCTGTTCATTGCCCCCCAGGCCATGAAAAAAATAGACTACCGGAAAATGGCGCCGCGGCCGGGCCAGATATGCGGGCGGCAAAAATACACAATAGGGCACGGCGCGATGCAACAGATGGCTGGCGAGCGAACGGCACTCGATGCGGCCCTGGGGCAGGAGGGCGGCAGGTTTCGATGACACCGCAGCGTCAGAGGCAGGCGGGCGCGCGGCGGCGTTCACCGAGGGTTTTGGCGCACTCTGGCCGGGATGAAAACCGGGAGCGTCGTTGAGCAGCAGCAAGGCTGCGACGGCAATGCCGATCCAGAGCAGGAGACGAGCGCGGCGAAATTTCCCAGCCATTTTTTTATCTTAGCTGGCTGAGGTGGAAGGCAGCATGTTTCATAAAGGCGGCGAGCAGGGCGTATATCGCTCCCCCCATAGCGGCCAGACCAGGAAACAGGTGCTCTACCATGATGCCTGCACCGGCGCCATCGCGGCCGCAGCGGGCATTCCGTCGCGCCGGGCCATAAAAATTATGTCTTTGCCATCGTGGCCCAGGGGCTGTACCCTTCGCGGAAGGAGACTGGCAAATACGCGCAGTCCGATTCTCAAGACTTCGCCGCGGTGCGCCTTATTCCATGGCGCCCAGTACGTCGTCGAGCGAAACGCTCGCAAAGGTTACGGCGTAATCGGCCGTGGCATAGGGGATCAGCA
>JAKATS010000048.1 GCA_021818645.1 Acidobacteriota bacterium
TTTTCTCGAGATATTTTTCCCAGGCATCGAAAACATCGCCGACACGGTTTTGCATTCGCCCCGCCTTGAGCTGCACCGCGTCCCCGGGCGTTTCAAAACGCTGGGTAGCCGCATTGAACGCCAGCTCGGGATAGCAATAAGTATGTTCGGAGAGATGGTCAATGTAATCGGCGCATTTGGCCAGCATCCAGCCATCCCAGTCCTGCGTGCCGCCGAATTGGAACGGAAGTTTTTCGAGCAGGGGCGGGCGCCAGATATCGGGGGTTTTGACCAGGGTCTGCTGCTCGGCGGCGCACCAGGAGGTTTCGCAGATGCTGGCGGTGCTGGTGGTCACCTGAATGGAAGGGTCCACCGCTTTCATCGCCTGGACAAATTCCCGGTGCTTTACCCAATACTGGTTCAGCGACATGTGTCCGGTCTGCCAGAAGCCATACATTTCGTTGCCGATGCACCAAAGCCGGATGGCAAAGGGTTCGGGATGGCCATTTTCCGCGCGCATGCGGCCGAGCCGGGTCTGGAGGGAGCCATTGCAATATTCCACTTCCTCCGCCGCCACCCGGGCCTGGCCAAATCCGCTGTTGACCGCAAGATAGGGTTCGGCGCCGAGCAGGCGGCAAAAGGCGATGAACTCATGGAGGCCCACATCGTTGGATTCGATCATGTTGCCCCACATCACCTGGCGGCGCGGGGGACGGCGGTCGGGATCGCCAATGCCGTCGTACCAGTCGTAACCGGAGACAAAATTACCGCCCGGCCATTTCGCCATCTTGAAGCCCGCTTCTCGGTAGAGCCGGATCATGCCGGCATGAAAGCCGTGCAGATTATCCGCCGGCATGAGGGAAACGGCGCCGATATGAAAGGCCCCGCTGCCGAAGCCGAGAATTTCCAGGCGCGCATCGGCAGCGTCCGCCGGGGCGGTAAAGGCAAAGGGGAATTTGCGGTATTCGCGGGGCAGCGAGGGCAGGCGAACCGTTTGCGCTGCTCCGGGCCCGGAGCCCCAGACCAGGCGAAGTTCCACGCGGGCGGAGGGCCCGGCTTTGAGGCAAATGCGGCCCACGTAGGATTTGCCGCGCTGCAGGCGCAAACCGGATTGGGCTATGCCGCGGGGCGCGCCGCCCGCAAGCGAAATGCGCGGGCTATGCTTTCCCACCCAGGGCTTGACCGTATCCATGACCACGGCCGAGTCCGGCCCGACGGGTTTCCATTGCGGAAAATGAAAAAAACGGAAAAAACCGGTGGCCGGTGCGGGGTGGCTGGTAATCGGATGGGCAAATTTGCGGTCCACCAGCATCTCGGCCCAAACCCGGGTGGTGGCCGGTTCCATGTAACCACCGAAGATGAGCGGGCTCACCGGCGCACCCGGGCTGGCGGCGTTGATCGTGAACTGAATTGGTCCGGCAGCCGCGCCAGTTCCCGACAATTTTTCCTGCAGAAAAACTGCGCCGGCCGCCGAGGATACGATAAATTCCCGCCGATTCATGGGCATGCCGAATCTCCTTGTACCGATACCGGTCAACCGCAATACTTCCCGAATAATAAACGACGATCCAGCGCGGCCAAATCCGCGGGATGGGATAAAATCATCGCCGATCACCGGCAATGCAGGCAAAGCTGGCGGCGTTTTGCGGGTTTCCCTTCCCTCGATATTGCGCGTGGAGCGGATAGGGGCAGAGCGGACGGCTGCGCCCGGGGAAGGCGCGGCCGGTGGCGATGATGCGGCGGGGAGCGGTGCCGTTCCGCACCCAATGGTCAATCGCCGTGAGCATATCGAATTGATCGAGCGAGGGTCCGCCGCCGCAATGGCTCATGCCCGGCACCAGGAATAAGCGGCTCCAGTGCTCCACTTTTTTCAGCCCGCCGTTGGCCGCGGCCATGGATTGGTAATAGTGGAGAGTGTCGAGGGGCGAAAACCAGGGATCGCTGTCGCCATGAAAGAAGATGAGTTTGCCGCCATCCGCCGAAAAGGTGGACAGATTGGTTGCGGTTGCATCCGCGAGCGGCTGGGAAGCCCGCAGGGCAAGTTTGGCCACATCGAGGCGGGTGGCCGTGGGATATGGCCCAAAGATCCCGTGCGTGCCCAGGGCCAGCAGGCCGGGGATGCCCTGCGTCGCGGTGATGCCGGTATCGAACAGAAAACCCGGGTACACCTGCGTGCCATCGGGAAGCCGCGGACCGCCAAATGCTTTTTTGATGGCGGCGATCACCGCCGGGGCAATGCAATGCCGGGTCTGGCCGGCATGGCAGGCGAGAACCGAAGGATCGAAATGGCAGGCCAGCGGGTTCATGATCATGCCGTCTTTCAAGCCGTCGAGGCCGTCACACTGGCGCAGGAGCGCATGAATGAAAAGCCGGCGCTGGGCAAGGGTCAGCAATTTGCCAATCTCGGGTTGGCCCGCCGCATTTTTGGGGGCAACCGCGTTATAGGCGGCGGGAATCCAGCGCGAGATTGCGAGATTGGAAAATCCGGTGCGTATGGCGGGATCGCCGGCCACGATGCCGTTGAACACTCCCGGATAGCGCTGGGACAGGATCATGGCTTCGCGGCCGCCGGTCGAGCAGCCGATAAAGTAGGAGTAGCGGGCCGGCCGGGTGTAATAAATTCGAATGATATGTTTGGCCACGCCGGCCACCTCGGCATTGGCCAGATAGGCAAAGTCGAGATAGGCCTGCTGATCGCGGGTAAAGGAGAAATCGAACAAGCCGGTTTTCGCCCGATGTCCCGAATCCGTGCTGGCCACGGCAAATCCGCGATTGAGTGCGGGCCGTTTCCCGGCATACGATGCGCCGGCGGGATAGAAGAGAATGCCATTGCCCCCGGCGCCGCCCTGCATCATGAACTCGCCATTCCAGTTATGCCGGAGAGGCAAAGCCAGGGCAAAGCCGATGCCGAATTCCTGGCCACCCACGCCTTTGCGGGGATGTATTACTCCTTTCACCAGACATTGCGCCGGCAGGCGGCCGTGATACGGCGGAAAGGAAGTGGGAACGCGGGCGCCGGCAGCCAGATGCCAGACCCGGGTGATGACCACGCCTTTGATTTTGAGATTATGCAGCGCCAGGCAGGCGGAGCGGGCTTGCGCGCCGGCGGTGAGTGAGAGAAAAAAAATTAACAACGGAAGCCGGCGCGGAACGAGATGTTGCATAAGAAACCGCTCCATTATATAGCTGAATGCGGCGGGCTTGAGGGAACCGCCCGTCCTGCCCAACCGGCAGGCCGCGAGTTGCGAAGCCGCTTTTTTTCTTCGCCGTTCCAGGGTCCGGCCCCGGCGGGAATCAGGATGGACCGACGCGATCCGCCCATCGAACTGCGTGCGGCGGAGGCTCCGGCCCGCAGTGTGAGGCAAAGATGATGTCGGAACAGAAACATGATGGCTATAAAGATAGCTATAATGATGGCATGTCACGGCATAGCGTCGCGGAAGCCAAAAACCATCTGCCTGAATTAATTGCCCGCGCCATGCGCGGTGAAGACATCGTGATCACCAAGTATGGAGAGCCGGTGATTTCCCTCCAACCCCTGAGGCCGGCGCCAGGTCCCATCATGCCAAAAGATATGGAATGGCTGGATCAGATCCGTATTCGCCGCGCGAAGAAGTCCCTCGATTCCGGCCGGCTGCTGGAAAAAATGCGCGATGAGGAATGGAATTGATTTACTACCTGGATACCAGTGTGCTGGTTTCATTATTTGTGGAGGACACGCACACGCGCCGGGCTCGAAAAATTCTTCTAACCCGGCCGCAATTGTTGATCAGCGATTTCGGAGCGGCCGAATTCGCATCTGCCATTTCGGGATTATCCCTGATGGGCGCGCTTCGCGACTTCGCGCCGGTGAGCTTCTATCACAACTTTGATGGCTGGTGCGCCCGCACCACCCGGCGAATCCCGCTAGGCAGCGAAGACATCAGGGTCGCCGAATCCTGGCTGCGCAAACTTGACCTGGGGATTCGCACACCAGACGCCATGCATCTGGCCATCGTCCAGAGAATGCAGGCGAAGCTGGCTACTTTTGACAAAAAAATGGCGTTGGCGGCAAGCAAGCTGGGGATTGCATACGTCGGATAAAAAGCTCCACTACAATAGAGGCTCCTATGACAGGCAAAATGCTGGGCCAATTCCGGGTGATCGAGAAGCTGGGCGCGGGCGGCATGGGAGAAGTGTATAAGGCCGAAGACACCAAACTGCACCGGTTCGTGGCCCTGAAGTTTTTGCCGGCGGAGATGGCCAATTCCAAGCCGGCGCGGGAGCGGTTTGAGCGCGAGGCGCGAGCGATTGCCGGGCTGAACCACCCCAATATCTGCACCCTGCACGATTTCGGCGAGCAGGAGGGCAAGCCTTATCTGGTGATGGAGCTGCTGGAAGGCGTGACGTTGCGGGAGCGGGTGCAGCGGCAACTGCCGAGCCTGCAGCAGTTGATCGAATGGGCCATCCAGATGGCCGACGCTCTGAATTTCGCGCACCAGCGCGGCATTATTCATCGCGACCTCAAACCGGCCAATATCTTCATCACCCGGCACAACCAGGCGAAGATACTCGACTTCGGCCTGGCGCGGCTCGAGGCTCCGCCGTCGGAGGAAGAGATACTCGCGGCGGAAACCCGGAGCCTGCCGGCGCAGCTGACCAGCCCGGGGGCGACGCTGGGCACGGTGGCGTATATGTCGCCGGAGCAGGCGCGCGGCGAGGAGGTGGATGCGCGCACGGACATATTTTCACTCGGCGTGGTGCTGTACGAAGCGGCGACCGGGAAGGCCTGTTTTCAGGCCAAAAGCACGGCTGAAACCCTGGGACAGATTTTATATTTCACCCCTGCCCGGCCGAGCGAAGTGCGCAGCGGCCTGCCGGCAGAATTTGACCGGATGATTCTGCGCGCCCTGCAAAAAGATCCCGAACTGCGCTACCAGCACGCCAGTGAAATACGGGCGGAACTCAAGCTCCTGCAGCGCGATCAACTGGCTGCCGATCTTACGCCGGGGCCGGGCAGGCAGGCCGAGTTCCCAGCCCCCGGAACGGCGTCCAGACAAACCCCGGTGGGCGGACGGCCCACGGAGGCAGGCAGCCTTTCCCTGCCGGCAGGCAGCGATTCATTACCGGGAGGCCCGGTCAGCCATCAACCAGCCGGTGCGGCGCCGGTGAACCAGACGAATCCAACGCCTTCGGCAAGCAGCGCCGCAGCCAGTTCCCGATGGCCGCCAGAAGCTGTGAGCCAGATCGGGGCCCATGTACCGGCGGGCGAGGGAGCGCCTTCCGCATACTCCTCCGCACAGGCTTCCGACAGCCAGATCGTGGCAGGGCTGGTGCAGCGCCACCGCCGGGGGCTGTTCATCGCCTTGTCCGCCGGGGTGGTGGTACTGGCGGCGATGGGCGCGTGGTATTGGCAGAACTACCGCCGGCAGGCCGCGATTCGCCAGCAGGTTCATCGCTGGCTGTATGCCCGCACGGAATCGCTCACTTCTTCCGGCATGGTGGTGCCGCCGGTGGCGGTTTCACCGGACGGCAACTATGTGGCATATGTACACCGCGGGCCGACCGGGGAAAGCCTGTGGCTGCGCCAGGTCAACGCCGCCGTGGGCCAGCAGATGATTCCGCCGCCGGCGCATCCGCAATCCGGGTTTGAGTACGAAGGACTTACCTTCACCCCGGACGGAGGGTTTCTCGATTATGTGGCCGGCAACTCGATTCAACCCACGCTTTTTCAGATTCCGGTGCTGGGCGGCCAGCCCATGCGCCTGCTGGGAGATATCGAAAGTCCGGTCAGCTTTTCACCCGACGGCCGCGAGATGACCTTTGTGCGCTGTAACGCCCAGAAAAAATATTCCGCACTCATGCTGGCGCATAGCGACGGCACCCGGGCGCGCGTGCTGATCACCGCTCAAACGCTGGGGATCAATGGCATGCAATTTTTGTGTTCCGATCTTTCCGGATACAGCATGTTCGGCCCGGCCTGGTCGCCGGGAGGCGGCCGGATCGCGGTGGGAGGGTTCACTTTTAGACCGCTTCAGAGCTTTCTTATCATCGTTCGGACCGACTCCGGAAAAGCGCGAAGCATCAACCTGCACACAAATTTCCTGAACGGAATGCAATGGACGCCGCGCGGAGAACTGCTGGCGCTTAGCCAAAACTCTTTAATGTCCAGCGTGAATCATTTGCAACTGCTCACTCTGCCTTCCGCCCGCAGTTATCAGCTTTCCACCGGCATCACCAACTATGCCTCGCTCAGCCTGGATCATGCGGGCAGACTGCTGGCCACGCAAAACCAGCAGAATTTTTCCTCACTCTGGGAAC
>JAKATS010000027.1 GCA_021818645.1 Acidobacteriota bacterium
CGATCTGCCGAGGGCGGGCCGCTGATCCTGGCCGATGAAGTGCTTACGCCGGATTCTTCCCGCTACTGGCCGCGGGCGAAATATGTTCCCGGACGCGGGCAGGAATCGTTTGATAAACAGTATGTGCGCGATTACCTGGAGACACTGACCTGGAATAAGCAGCCTCCCGGGCCGGAATTGCCCGCCCAGGTTGTGGCCGCGACCACGGCCAAATACCGGGAAGCCTATGAATGGGTCGCCGGGCGAAAGCTATAGCCAATTTTGCATGCAGCATGCCCGGAATGTTTCAACCGTCAACACGGTATCAAACCCTGCTAGACTCGGTTCTGCGGACCAGGGTTATGAATTGGCTGGATTGGATATTTCTCATCATTATCGTGTTTTCGACGGTTTCGGCTTTCTGGCAGGGACTGGCGCGCGAGCTGATCATGCTGGCAGCGACGATCCTGGCTTTCGGGCTGGGGGCATGGGAGTACCGGCGGGTGAGCTGGCATCTGCGGGGCTGGATTCATCAGCCCGAGCTGCGCGACGGAGTGGGATTTATTCTCATCTTCGTGGGCGTGCTGGTATTGGCGGCATTGCTGACGCATTTTTTGCGCAAATTGATTCAAGCCGCGGGGTTGCGCTGGTTTGACCGATTGCTGGGCGCCGCGCTGGGGCTGGCGCGCGGCGTCCTGATCTGCGCCGTATTGCTGATTGCGCTTATGGCGTTTCCGCTGACCGGGCGAGCGGTGGAAAGTTCGCGGCTTTCGCCCGACCTGCTGCAAATCAGCTACTGGACCGCGCATGCCCTGCCGGCGCATTTCCGAAACCGGTTTGAGAATGGCTGGCAGCAATGGCATGCCCGCTGGTTCCACGCCAAAACCGGCGCCCTGACCCATGTACAGTAAATATTCCGGAGCCGCGTGAAACAGCAACTGGAAACCCTGATTTCGCAGATGGTCGAAAAAGGCATCGTCTTTGACGAAGCCTGCCAGGAGTTTGAGCGGCAATTTCTGCGCCAGGTGCTGGAGCGCAATCACGGCAATCAGTCCCATGCCGCCCGTGAACTGGGCATGCATCGCAACACGCTGCGCCGCAAGCTGATTGAACTGCGATTGACTCAACGGCGCATGCGGCGGACCGGGCTGCGCGCATAAGTGGCGCGCTCTGGTTTCTTCCACGTCGCGGGACGAGGACCTGGGCCTGCGATTTCACACAACTTTGCCCGCGACTTGGCCCTTGTGCGGTTATGACTCAGGCCGGCTGATCCAATGCCCCAGCTTTTGCCGCTTGGTCCGCAGATAATGCCGGGCCTGGGGCGCGACCGCGGGCTCACAGGCGATGCGTTCGGTGACCTGGATGCCGGCCTGTTCCAGGGCCTGAATTTTTTCCGGATTATTGGAAAGCAGCCGCAGCCGCTGGACGCCGAAATAATGTAAAATCGCGGCCGGCAGCGCGTAGCCGCGGGCATCCACTGCCAGCCCCAGCTTCTGGTTGGCTTCCACCGTATCGGCGCCCTGATCCTGAAGCTGGTAGGCGCGCAACTTGTTCATCAGGCCGATGCCACGGCCTTCCTTATCTTCATAAATTAAAATCCCCGCTTTTTCAGCGGCGATCATTTCCAAAGCCAATTCCAACTGGGCGCGGCAGTCACAGCGCAGCGAGCCAAAAACATCTCCGGTCAGACACTGGGAATGGATGCGCACCAGAGGATTAGGGCTATGGCCCAGGCGCAAGGCCACCGCACTTTCTTTATCGGCTTCGCCCGCCGCGCCGGGCCATTCAAAGCCGAAAATGCGGAACTCCGCCCAGCGGGTGGGAAACGCCGCTTCCGCGACCGGCATGACGCTGCGAATAGATTGGACCGGCATAAAACCTATTTTCATTATAAAGTCCACGAGCGGCCCTCCTATCCCAATCTCATACTGCAATTGAGATTCTCCTCCGTCATTTGACCGAGCCGCGCAATCCAGCCGGCGTGCGTACAATGGCTGCTTGCTTTCATCAACATCCATGAAATCCCAAAGCCGCACGGTCGGGCGGCTGCTGGCGCCGCATGCCTGGGTGATGGGAACGGCCCTGATTCTGGGCGCCTGCGCGGCGCTGGCCGGATGCGCCGAACCGTTGTTTCTGCGGTATCTGTTGAACCTGGTGATACAAGCCCGGCCCGGAGGGATGCGGCTGCAGGCGGGAACCGGAGTTTTTGCCCGGGCCTGGCCCGCACTGGCAGGGCTTGCCGCAGTCAATCTGGGGCAGGCCGTGATGCAATCAGGACTTGGCATCCTGGTGCAACGAGTTCGTTTTGCCGTCAGCCGGCAGCTTTCCGGGGGGGTAATCGGCCATTTTTATAACGCACCCTTAGATTTCCATTACGCACGCGGCGCGGGTTATCTGTTGACCCGCGTGGATCGCGGCGTCGCGGCATTTGGCGAAACCCTCGGGCTGGGACTGCAAACTTTTATACCCAACCTGCTGAACCTGGTTCTGATCGTGGTGCTGATGCTGCGGCTGGCGCCGCGGCTGGCAGCGTGGGCATTGGCGCCATTGCCAATTTTTATTTATATCTCGGTCGCGGGCGTACGCCGGATGCTGGGCCATGAAACCGCCATCCAGGAAGGCTGGAGCCGGATTTATGGCCGGATTGCCGAGACCCTGGCGGCGGTTAAAACGGTCAAAATTCTGAGCGCGGGCGAAAGCGAAGTGCGGCGTTATTATGCCGCCGTGGAACCGGTTTTTGCCCGGCTCTGGCGGATGGTCTGGCTTTCCACCGGGGTGGAAGGCGCGAAGAACGCCATTGCGCTGAGCGCCCGGCTGGCGGTTTTAGCTTTTGGGCTGGCGTATGTGCTGCAGGGCAGGATCAGCGCGGGCACCTGGATCGCCGTGGCCGGCTATGCCGGCATGCTGTTTGGACCGTTAGCCGGACTGACTTCCGCCTGGGAAAGCCTGGGAAAGAACTGGGTTGCGGCCGGTCCGGCGCTGGAATTCTGGGCCGCACCGCCGCAGGCCGGTTCTTTAATCGCAGACCATGCGAGCTTACCGGCTGATGGAGAACCGACTCGGGTTGAAGTATCGGATGCGGTTGATTTATGGATGCCGGATGCCGGACCGGCATCGGCCGTGGTGGAATGGCAGAATGTTGGTTTTGCTTATGCGAGCCGGCGGGAAGAAACTCCAGCGGAGCCAGAGATAACCACCCCGCACTGGGTGCTGCGGGATATCTCGTTCCGGCTGCAAAAAGATGAGACAGTAGCGCTGGTCGGCGCCAGCGGGGCAGGGAAAAGCACGTTATTGGATCTGCTGTTTGGTCTTTATGCTCCGACCCGGGGGCGGATTCTGCTGCATGGGAGTCCGATGCGGGCTCATGCCGGCGTGCCGCCCGGGCTGGCGCTGGTGCTACAGGATTGCGTGCTGCTGGATGGAACGATTGGGGAAAACCTGGCCTTTGGCTGCCCGGAAGCTACGCCGGAACAGGTGCGGCATGCCGCGCAACTGGCGCGGGCCGATGAATTCATACGGCAACTGCCGCATGGTTATGAAACCCGGGTGGGCGAGCGCGGCGCCTGCCTTTCCGGCGGGCAGCGGCAGCGCATTTCGATTGCGCGCGCCCTGCTGCGCCGGCCCGCTTTGCTGGTACTGGATGAACCGACGGCGCAACTCGACGCCGTCAACGAGCGGGAACTGTTTTCCACTCTGCATCAATTAATGCGTCAGCGCGCCTGCCTGATCGTCAGTCACCGGCCCTGCGGGCCGCTGCGCCCGTCGCGAACCTGGGAGCTGGCGAACGGACATATCAGCGAAATTCTTCATGAACCACGGCCAATAGAATCTCCGGCATGCCTGGATGAATTGATTCCGGCATAGACCATCTCCAGGGTTCATCCCGCTGGCTTCGCTTTACACTGGAGAGAATGGTTTATTCGCTGTTTCAGACCCGGACGCGGCGCAGCCGCTGGCGCAGAGCGGCTTTTTATATTATCGCCACCGAGACGCATACCTTCGCCTTTTCCATTGCTGCGCAGGCGCTGCTTTCTTTTTTCCCCTTTGTCGTATTGCTGTTGACCCTGCTGCGCAATGTGCTGCATTCGGAACGGCTTTACCGCGGCCTGCTGGCGCTGCTGACCACGTATCTGCCGGTGGCCGATGCCGCCCACGAAAGCGGGCGCCGGTTCATCATTTCCAATCTGCGGCTGATTGTCGAACATCATCAGGGGGTGCAGTTTGCTTCCCTGATCGTGCTGGTGCTGACCTCGGCGGGCATTTTTCTGCCTCTGGAAGTCGCGCTCAACCGGGTCTGGGGCGCCACCCGCAATCGCAATTACCTGCACAACTGGATGATTGCGATCGGTCTGTCGCTGGCTTGCGGCAGCCTGGGACTGCTTTCAGCCTCACTCACCGCGCTGAGCGAAACCTATTCCACGCGCATGGCCCGGTTTCTGCTCCATTACGTTACGCTGCCGCTGGGCGGATTTCCCTCGCTGGTGCGGCTGGTTTCGGTGGTGCTGATTCATCTGGGCGCCATCCCGGTCACGATTGCGGTTTTTTTTCTGGTCTATTGGATATTGCCCAATATTCGCGTTCCGGTTCGCCAGGTTCTGGGCGCGGCCATTCTGGCCGGACTGCTATGGCAGCTCTCGCTTTATATTTACATTCTGCTGTTGCCGCACATGAATTTCCGCGGTTTGTACGGCCCCTTCGCCATGTCGGTATCCCTGGTGCTGTGGGGTTATGTTTCGGCGCTGATTCTACTGGCCGGCATTGAATGGATTGTTCCATTTGCCGATGAAGCCCCGGTGCCCGAGACCAGGGCAGAAAAATCCCGGCACATCGTGTCCACGTAAAAAGAGTTCCAAATTGATAATCGGAACAACCCCTTTTATTTCAATTATTTAAGCTTGCTTTTGCGCGGCACACAATATATTGGGTTAAAAAGGATTGACAACCACAATCAGTAGCGATACTTTGGGCATCGCCTCTATTTTTGGTTTTGCCAGCCGACCAGAATTGAGGGTTAATTTCAGGAGTCCATCATGAACGAATCAGGTCCCATCACCAGCACGGTTTCCCAGAGTTCCACGGAGACTGTAACTCCGGCCGCAGCGAACCGCAAGCATCGCGGCTTGAGTTTCCAGCGGGTATTCACCGACGCCAAAGTCTCGCCGTATGACGAGGTGCGCTGGGAAAAACGCACGGCGCTGATTCAGAACGAAAAAGGCGAAACCATATTCGAGCAGAAGGATATGGAAGTTCCGGAGGACTGGTCGCAGACGGCGGCCAATATTGTGGCTTCCAAGTATCTGCATGGCAAGGTGGGGGCGAGTTCGCGGGAATCGAGCGTGCGGCAATTGATTGGCCGCGTGGTGGAGACCATGCGCGACTGGGGCCTGCGCGACGGTTATTTCCGGAGCGAGGAAGATGGCCGCATTTTTCACGATGAACTGGCGCACCTGCTGCTGTGGCAAAAGGCCTCATTCAATTCGCCGGTATGGTTTAATTGCGGGGTTGACCGCCTGGAGCCGGAATCAAATGCCGCCAACTGGTTCTGGGACCGCGAGGCTCAGCGCCCGGTGTATGCCGCGACTGGATATCGCAAACCACAATGCTCGGCCTGCTTTATCAATTCCGTGAGTGATTCACTGGACAGCATTCTGACCCTGGCCAAGACCGAGGGCATGCTTTTCAAGTGGGGATCGGGCACGGGCACCAATTTATCGCCTTTGCGCAGCTCGCGGGAAACCCTGTCGGGCGGAGGCACGGCCAGCGGTCCGCTCAGTTTCATGAAAGGCTTTGACGCCTTTGCGGGCGTAATTAAATCCGGCGGCAAGACCCGGCGCGCGGCCAAGATGGTCATCCTCAACGTGGACCATCCGGATGTGGAAGATTTCATCTGGTGCAAGGCCAAAGAGGAGAAAAAAGCCTGGACTCTGGTTGAGGCCGGCTACGACCCGGCGCTCGACGGCGAAGCTTACGCCTCGATTTTCTTTCAGAACGCCAATAACAGCGTGCGGGTGAGCGACGAGTTCATGCAGGCGGTTGAGGCGGACGGCGCCTGGGAGCTGCGGAGGGTGGCGGGGGCGCAGCGTGGCGATCCGGTGCGTACCGTTCCGGCGCGCGAGCTGATGCGCCAGATTGCCGAAGCCGCCTGGCAATGCGGCGACCCGGGCATGCAGTACGACACCACGATCAACAAATGGCATACCTGCAAGGCCACGGGCCGCATCAACGCCTCGAATCCCTGCTCGGAATACATGTTTCTGGATGATTCCGCCTGCAACCTGGCTTCG
>JAKATS010000004.1 GCA_021818645.1 Acidobacteriota bacterium
CTCTGTCCAGCCCCACCCCGGCGCGCTACATCGGCATGATCGGCTCGCGCCGCAAGGTGATTGAGATTTTCCGCGCGCTGGCCGCCGAAGGCGTCACCGATGAGTCACTGATGCGAGTTCACGCTCCCATCGGCCTTGAAATCGGCGCGGTCACACCCGAGGAAATCGCCGCCGCCATCGTGGCGGAAATGATCGCCGTCCGCCGTCAGGCTCCGCTTGCCGCCATCGCTCCCAAGCGCCTCACCAGGCTGCCGTCCAACCCAAAGGACTGAACTAAGCAGACTTATTAGAATCCGCTTCCAGAGTTTGCTACCGTATCGGCATGCGAACTCTCCGAAACGCAGGTGTCGCGATTCTGCTGCTGGCCGTATTGTTTTCGGCTGTTGCCTTTGCCTCAGTCCCCGCTTCGCCATCTTCCCATCCCAATGCGCGCGCATTGCAGCGGCAATTGCGGCTGGCCATGAGCAAGGCCGGCCTATGGCATGTGGTGGTGCGTCCCGCCGCCGGCCAGTTGCGCCATCCCTATCTGATTCCCGGCGCCGGCTACTACCAGCTTTTTGACTGGGACAGCTATTTCATGGGTCTCGCGCTCAGCTATCGCGGCCGCGGCCACAGCCTGGCCGGTGTAGTCGAAGATTTTCTCGGCCTGACCGGTCATCGCTGGGCCTACCGCGGTTACACTCCCCGGGAAGCGACTCCCAAAGGCCTCTGGGCCTTGCCGGAGCAATGCAAGCCGTTTCTGGCGCAAATGGCCTTGCGCGCCAGCCTGACCCTGCACAGCGCGCAATGGCTGCGGCCTTATTATCGGCGTTTAAAAGACACGCTTTCGTTCTGGCGCCAGGCCCGCCAATCCCCCGATGGGCTTTATATCTGGTTCGACGGCGTGGAAAGCGGCGTGGATAACAGTCCCGCCGTTTCCAGCCGCCCCGCCGATCGCACCGAAGGCGTGGATCTGGCCTGCTACATCGTGCGCGAATACCGCGCCCTCGCCGCTCTCGCCCGCATGCTGCACCATCCTGCCGATGCAGATTTCTATCAGGCTCGCGCCCGCATCCTGACCGCGCGTATTCAGGCCCGGCTCTGGGACGCCCATGCCGGCACATTTTATAACCGGGACAGCCGCACCGGAAAATTCATCCGCGTTCCGGAGTGGACCAACCTCACTCCGCTCTGGGCCCGCGTGGCCACTCCCGCCCAGGCCCGCATCATGATTCATCGCTATGTTTTAAATCCCCGCCAGTTCTGGACGCCCTACGGCATCCGCAGCCTCGCGCCCTCCAGCCCCGCCTACAACCCCGCCAGCGGCTACTGGCGCGGGCCGATCTGGATTGTGACCGACTACATGGTGATGCATGGCCTGATGAACTATGGGGATCGCCGTCCCGCCCGGCAGTTGGCGCGCCATGCGGTTTCGGTGCTGCTGCGCGATTTTCATTCTACCGGCGGCATGCACGAGTGTTACAACCCCAATACCGGACAGGGCGAAAGCCAGGGACATTTTGAAAGCTGGGACCTGCTCGGTGCCTATCTCGTCCATGAGGCCCGCACCGGCGCCAACCCCGCCGCCATCCCCGGGCCCTCCGCCCCGCGATCCTGACCGGAATTTTTTGTGCCCGGTTTGGATTCCAGAGCTCATTGCGCCCAGTCAGGTCCGGGGACCTCCTGCACCCCGGCTTGTAATAAAAGCCCATTGGGTACATCTGCGACCGATGAGGTAGGCACATTGTCGTTAAAGGTCAGATTGATTGGAAACGGGGGAAGGTAATTGTTTTGGCATAGCTGAGGTCCGAAAAAGTTGGTCGGATTCAGAAAATAATTCTGTTCATAAGTCAGATCGCCGACCGGCAGACATCCGCCCATATCCGCCCCGTAGGGAACGATTCCCGTTAATCCGCATAAGGAACTGATCGAAGTGCCATACCCGCAGGGGCCAAAATCCACCGTCCCCACCGGATCGTTGAGCGATACGTTTTCCTTGAGCGTGATGTATTGACTGCCTCCATCGGTATAGTAAATGTTGCTTCCCGCGGCAACTCGCTTGTTCTCGGCCACATTGAATTCAATCAGCAGTCCATGCGTGAAATCCGGTCCCTGCCTGCCATTGGTATAAATCGCCCCGCCATCCCAGAGTTGTTCCAGAAAATTCTCAAATTTGTTGCTCGCGATGAGATTATCGCTGGCGATCGTCGGGGTGCTGTAATTGCCCCACTGTCCCGGCGTCGCCCCCGGCAATCCCGGAAACCCACCCTGGTCAAACAAGCCCCAGCCCCAGCCGATCGAAATGCAGGTCCAGGGAACCTGGCTGATGGTGTTGTGAACGATCATTGTGCCGTGGGTAAAGCCCACGAGAATGGCGGCGGAGTCGTAATAGTCCTGTCCGGTATAGGAAATCAGATTGTTGCTGATCAGGTTGTCGCGCGTTTCCTCGGCCTGGGTGGGCCGCTGGTCGCTGGCGCTGAATCCTCCGATTTCTATCGCCGATGACGAGATGTCGTTGAAAATACTGTTGGTCACGCTGTCATACTGGCTTCCCGTTCCCAGGGCGAGTCCTGCTCCGCCCAGGTGCAGAAACATATCGCTGTCGAATGTAATATGCGTGGCGTACGTGAGTGCGATGTTCCCGGGGGTTGTCGAGACAAACTGTTGATGCCCGATGGCGCTGTACGAATCATTGTTGCCGATCAGTAGATTCCCGCTTTGGTCGGCCACATATCCGCTGCTGGAATTGGGTTCCAGCCAGGTGGCATAGGAGAACTGCAGATTCCGGAACGTGATGTAGCTCGCCGGCGATCCCGGTTTGCCGGTAATGCTCAGCAGCGTTTCCAGCACCGGCAGCACTGCATTGTGCGGCGCTCCGGGATTGGGGTTGGTATATTGCAGCGTTTGCGCATCCGGATCGTAAAACCACATATTCGCCGCGGTGAGAAATTCCGGCGCATTCTCCAGCCAGCTTAACATTTGAAAATTCCAGGGGATGGGCGATGAGTTGGCATTATTCCAGCAGGGATTCTGCATGATCAGCGTCGAACCGGAACTGGATGTCGCCGGGCATCGCATCATCTTCCACTGCGCCAGCGTCACTGCCTCGATCAGTTCCGGATGCTGAAACGTGGCCGGGCATAAGATGGGATCGGTATTCTGAAATCCATTGGCCACCCGGGTGTAGCATGGATTGATCGGCAGCCCGGGGTTCGTGCGCGCCCGCATCACGCGTTGATCGTTCACATAAAATTGGCGCGGCATTTCCTGGACCGGTACGCCTTGCACCGCGGCGGTGCAGTTATTAAAACCAATGCCGGTGGTGCAGGTAAATCCCGTCACCGGAGTGCCGCCGGAAATCACCACCGGCCGGGCCGCGTCCGGAGCCGCCTGGTATGTCACCGGCGCCATGAACGAGCCGGAATCGCCGGCGTCGAAGGCCAGCGGCGCGCTTAATTCGTAAGTCCCGGGTTCGATATTCACGGTAATCGGCACGTACCCGCGGCTGGGGTTTTGCCGTACCGCGAGTTGCGCCTGCTGGATCGAGAGAAAGGGCTGCGCCTGGCTGCCGTTGCCCGTCTGATCGCTGCCCGCGGGGGAAACCCAGTAGGTGATTCCGCTGCTCGAATTGGAGCCGCAGCTGCTGAGCATCATGGCGATTCCCAGACCCAGCAGAATGACCAGGTTCAGTCGCCAGGTTGGATGTATTTTCAGCTGCATATGGATTTTGGGGATCATAATTGATGGCTTAAATTGCCAGTTGTTCTTCCGGCGTGGTTGAGATTCCGGCATCGGCCGGCTCATCCGCGGCCAGTTGCGCCACATCGTCTTCCTGGAATTGGCCCGAGATCTGCGCCAGTTGGCCTTGCGAGCGGCTGCGCGGGCAGATCAGCCAGTTGACGGGCTCCGTCTCGGAGTAGAATTCGCAAACCAGTGCCAGCCTGTCTCCGGCTTGCTGCAAGGGCAGCAATTGTTCCGCGGGGAACTCTTCCTGATGAATCAGTGTGCTCTGGTGATCGCGGATGCTGACCGCCCAGTGTTCCGGGTCCTGCAGCGCCTGCGCATGCATCTGCTGGCGGCTGAATTCAAGTTTCACGATCCAGCGATGGGTGGACTTTCGCCAATCGGGTGCCGGCCGGGGATTGGGCGGGGGATCTCCCCGTAACGTGTAGTTCTGTATGATGCGATGCCGGAACGATACCCCGGCATATTCCTCATATTGCAGTAAGCTGCGGGATTGACCCAGCCCGCATGACGTCACCGGCTCGCCCTGCAGGATCTGTAAAACTTTTTTTCGGCTGCGGCGATCATGCTCATGCCAGGGAATCAGTTCCGGCGCATCGGTTCGATGGTCATCCCAGTGGCGGATGGCGCCGGTTCGGGTGTAGTCATGCCAGATCACCGTTTTCGCCGGATGGTAGAGATCGTATCCCTGGCTGTATGCCCGTACCGTAAGCGTTGTTTCTTCGCCCATGAAATAAAGCTCGGGGTCGTAAGGCACGTCGGTGACAAAACTGCCGGGTGCGAAAATAAACCCCGCGGCCAGAAATCGGGCCGGAACCGGCAATCCGTTTGCGGGTGGGGTTATCCATTCCGGCCGCAGTTGCGGCAGTCCGTCGCGGGTAAAGCCAACCATGGCGATGCGTAGCGGACCGCCGGCCAGGTTTTCCTCATGCCCGGGCGCAAAGGGCGCGGGATAGGAGCTCAGAATGGATTTTTCGCCGGGACAGTGTTGCAGCATCGTGATCAGGCTGTCATCCCAGCCGGGGGCGAACCGTGAATGAGAATCAATTTGCAGATACCAGGGTTCGCCCCTCCACATCCGCATGATCTGCGCCCGCGCCCAGCACGGCCCGTGGCTTTCCCGCCAGTCCACTTCCAGCAGGCGTACCCGGGCATCGGCGGCATGGGCAAATGCACCATCCCCGGGATCCCGCTGCCGGCAGATGCCAAAGCGCAAACGGTCCGGGAAATGTGCTTTGCCGATGCAATCCGCCAACGTGGCAGCCAGTTGCGGGTCGCGGTAGGCCGCAATCGAAACGAAAATTTCTGCAGGCTGCATTGGCGCTGGCAGGCTTGATTTACTGCATGGCTCCGAGTGTGATATTCAAGCTTTGCAGTGCGGAAGAAGTATTGAAACTGGGATTTTGGCTGCAGACGTCGTCATAGGCGAATCCGTAGGCCAGATTGTTTTTGTTCCACAGGTGAAATTGATACGACCAGTCATTGGACGGAACATTGGCTGGATAATACGGCGCCTGGGTCGTGGGATTCACCGTCGGGCAGGCTCCGTCGTTCAGGCTGGTAATCCCATGGAATTGATTGCTTGCCACCGTCACCGCCACGCCGCGGTTGAATGCCGCGAGCAGTTGTTTGCCGATGCTGAGCTGTACCGCGCTTCCGGTGGTGAGCGTTCCGTCGCATTGCCAGATCATGGCAGTGGTGATGAGCCCAAAATTAATTTGTTGGGATGCCGGGGTCACCGCATACTGGGCATTCCAGCTTGCCGAATCCGTATAGCTTCCCGGTATAAAAATTAATTCATTGTTGACCACCATGCCGCTGCTGGTCGCATTGGTGGCAACACCTGTAACTACAATCGGGGTCCCAGCCCATGTTGTATATGCGGCTTGGATGACTGCATCGAAGTAAGTGTTAAATGAAGCGCTGCCATTGCCATTGCCCGAAAGAGTATCCGGCGATATGGCTCTCAGGTACGCGACACCGGCTGGGTATAACGATGCATCCGCGGCGGGAACCGCTTGCAATAATACACCGCCGCCCAGCGGGGCGGGGAATTGATTGATCGCATTCATGACCGCCAGGCGGGTAACATTCAGAGCCCCCTGCGGGGTTGAGCTGCCGGGTGTGACCGTGATGCTCAGCGGCAAGGCGAATGAGTTGACGTACGTGCTGTTGCCATTCAGAATGCCGTTGATATCGAGGGAAAATTCAAACCAGTCAAAGATACATAAAGAACCCGGAGCCCCCACGCTTTCCGATGGTCCGGCATAGGGATTGGGGCTGGTGGAATTTTGGGACTGCACGGTGAAGGGCAAAATCGGGTTTCCGACCGAAATATAGACCCTGCCGCTGAAGGCGTTCGTCCCCACTCCCAGGCCGGGAATATTGGCGCTGTTGATATTGGCCAGATCAATCACGGTCGGCGTGGTCTGCGAAAGTGGAATGGAATAATTGGCCCACATGCTCGGGTAACATGTCTGTGCATCGGTTGAGGTCATGCCGGGGAAAGATCCCGCTGCCTCGGTATTATCCGTGACTT
>JAKATS010000132.1 GCA_021818645.1 Acidobacteriota bacterium
GTCACGCCAGCAAGTGCTGTTCACCACTCTGGAAGCTTACGCGGGCTTACAGGCCGCGCGGCAAAATGAGCAGGCCGCGGCCCGCGGCCAGGCAGCCGCCACGGCGCTCCTGCGAGATGCGCGCGCGCGCTACGGCGCCGGCTGGATCGTAAAGGCCGAACTGCAGCGGGCGGAAGTTTTCGCCAACCAGGCGGAGCAACGCGCTGCGGCGGCGCGGGATGCCGCCCGCGAAGAAGCCATTCTTCTGAATGTGCGGCTGGGCCGGCCATGGAATACGCCGATCGGCAGGCTGCAACCGCTGGCCGCGCCACCTGTGCGGGAGCAGCCGCTGGCAGATTGGCTGAAGACCGCGCAGCGCCAGGGATTTGCCGCGCGCCAGTCGGTTCTGGGAAGCCGATTGGCCCGGACGCGGATGCAAGCCGCCCGCGACCGCCTCTGGGCGCCGCGGGCGGGAGGCTTTTTCCGGCTGGAACACGACTCCATGCAGTTCATCGGCTCGGGCGGCAGCAACTGGATGGCGGGAGTCAGCCTGCAATGGAATCTGTTTCGCGGCGGCGGGGATGCCGCCCGCCTGCATCAGGCCGCCGCACAACTGGCCATGGCGCGGGCTGAGCAGCGCCGGGCCGGCCGGCAAACGCTGCTGGATATAACCCGGCTCTGGATGGAGATGCGGCTGGCGCGGGAGCAATGGCGGGTAAGTTTGATCAACCGCCGGCAGGCGCGTTCGGCGGCCGGCGTGATGCAGGAACGCTATCGCGCGGGCCTGGCAAGCTTAACGCAGTCGCTGCAAGCGCAGACAGCCTCAGTCCGGGCCGACGCCGAGCGGGTCACGGCGCTTTATCAGTTCCAGATTCTGCGCGCCCGGCTGCATTGGATCGCGGGACGCCTGCAAACGGCCACCATCCTGAATTCCGTACAGCAACAAACCGAACCAACACAGCTCAGAGGAATGCCATGAAGCACAAGATGGGAATTTTCATTGCGGCGCTGGCCGGTGCATTTTTATGGGCAGCGTGCGGACACAGCCCGCGGGAGCTGCCGGCGACCGCGGCCGCGCTGCCCGCAGGAGCGCGCCTGGCGCAAGCCCGGATGGAAACGGTGCCGACTTATATCGCCGTCGCGGGCGTGGTTGAAGCCCGGCGGCAAGCCCAGCTTGCGCCGCGCATAGCCGGCACGGTGGCCCGCGTGTCCGCGGACCTGGGCAGCCGGGTGAAGCAGGGGCAAATTCTGGCCGTGCTGCAAGCGCCCGAACTGCGGGCCCGGCAGCAGCGCGCCACGCGCCAGCTGCTCTCCGCGCAGGCCAGCACCCTGGCCCTGGAAGCCGCCGTGCGGCAGGCGCGGCTGCAATGGCGGCTGGCTCAGGACACGGCCGCGCGTTATGCGCGGCTGTGGCGGCATCAGGCCGTGAGCCCACACGAATATGAACAGGTGCGGATGGCCGCGGCGCAGGCCCGCGCCCGGCTGAAGCAAGCGGAACAGGCGCGGGCGGCGGCGCGGGCGCAGCAGGCGGCGCAGGCGGCGGGAGCCGAAGAAGCGCGGCAATGGGCGCGGGACCGGGAAATCCGCGCGCCTTTTGCCGGCGTGATCACCGCCCGGAATGTCAACCCCGGCGACCTGGCCGGCCCGGGCACGCCGATGTTCACGCTGGCAGCGCCGGGGCGGGTGCGGGTGAACGCATGGGTTCCCGTCCGCTGGGCGATGACTCTCCAATCAGGCGAACGGATTGAACTCGCCGCAGCAGGCCGGCGGGTCGAGAGCCGCATTGACGCGATTGCGCCCGCAGTGGACCCGCAGAGCCATACGGTGATGATTCATGCCGCGCTGGCGCCGGGCGTTTTCCCCATCGGCGCTTATGTCCGGGTGATGCTTCCCGGAGCGAAGCGGCCGGCCCTGGTGGTGCCGCGCGGCGCCGTGATCCGGCGAGACGGACTGACCCAGATGCTGGTGATCAACCGGCACCGGGAACCGGAGCTGCGACTGGTGCGAATCGGGAACGCCGCGGCGGATGAAATCACCATCCTGGCCGGCCTGAAAGCGGGTGAGATTTACGTGGTCAATGCAGGAGCCCTGCATGCATGAGCTCCGGCACACGGGCGCGGGCAAAATCGCCGCCCATTTCATACACTCCAAACTCACGCCGCTGCTGATTCTGGCGGCCTTCCTTCTGGGCGGCATCGCCTTGTGGCGCATGCCCCGGGAAGAAGAGCCGCAAATTCGCGTGCCTTTCGTGGATATCATGGCGGCGCTGCCCGGCGCCAGCAGCCGGCAAGTAGCAGCCCAGGTGACCGCGCCGCTGGAGCGGCTGATGCACGATATTCCCGGCGTGAACCATATTTATTCCGTTTCCACGCCGGGCCAGGCGCTGGTTACGGCGCGCTTTCGCGTCGGCATGCAGGTGCAACCCAGCCTGACCGAGGTTTATACCCAGCTTTACGCGCATCCCCACCTGCTGCCCCGAGCCGCTTCCAAACCGGTGGTCCGCCTGCGGTCCATCTACAACGTGCCGGTGCTCAGCCTGACCTTTACGGGCGGCAACTACAGCGATGCGCAACTGCGCAGCGTCGCGCTGGCGGTGCGCGAGCAGATCAAATCCGTTCCCCATGTTTCCCGCACGCGGGTCATCGGCGGTGCGCCGGAAGAACTGCAGATCCGGCTTGCGCCGGCGCGGCTGGCGGCGTATGGCATGGATCCAGCACGGCTGGCGCAGACCATTGCCGGCATCAACCAGGGCCGGCCGGCGGGACGCGGCAGCCGGAACCCCGACCGGCAATTTCAATTGCAGGCCGGGCGGCTGCTGCGCTCCGCGCGCCAGGCACGGCGGATCGTGGTGGGGCTGCAGGCCGGGCATCCGGTGCTGCTGGGCGAGGTGGCGCGCGTGCGGGAAAGGCCGAGAGCCGATTTTGCCCCGGTGCGGTTCACGGAAGGTGCGGGATTTCGCGGTTCGCCGCGGCGCGCGGCTTTTTTTGCTCCCGCCGTCACGCTCGCCATCGCCAAAATTCAGGGCAGCAACGCGGTCACGCTGGTGCAGCGCGTGCTGCAGCGCGTCCATCACCTGCAAGGCCGGATCATCCCCGCCGGCATGCAGGTGTGGATTACGCGCAACTACGGCGCCAGCGCCGCCCGGCGTTCCAATGAACTGCTGTTCCATATGGCGCTGGCGACGGCGTCGGTGGTGATCCTGGTGGGGTTCATGCTGGGCTGGCGGGAATCGGGCATTGTGGCCATCGCCATTCCCGTCACCCTGCTGCTGACTTTGTTTTTATTTTATCTGCACGGCTACACTCTCAACCGGATCACGCTTTTCGCGCTGATTTTCTCCATCGGCATTCTGGTGGATGACGCCATCGTGGTGGTCGAAAACATCGTGCGGCATTACCGGCTGGCGGAAAACGCGGGGCGGTCCGCCGCGGCGATCGCGGTGGAAGCGGTGCAGGAAGTCGGCAATCCAACCATTCTCGCCACCCTGGCGGTAATCGCGGCGCTGTTACCGATGGCCTTTGTAGGCGGGTTGATGGGGCCCTATATGCGGCCCATTCCGGTGGGCGCTTCGGCGGCGATGCTCCTGTCGCTGGGCATCGCGTTTATCGTCGCACCCTGGGCCGCGATCCGGATTTTGCCCCGGCAGAGCCGGGAACGGCATGCCGCCGCGGCGGGAACCGGATTTTACCGGCGCATCATGCGCCGCCTGCTTACGGACAGCCGCGCGCGGGCCGGATTTCTGGGCGGCACGGCGGTACTGCTGCTGCTGGCGCTGGCCCTGATTCCCCTGCGCATCGTGCTGGTGAAGATGCTGCCGTTTGACAATAAAAGCGAGCTGGAGGTGCTGCTGCATATGCCGCCGGGCACGCCGCGCGAAACCACCGCCGCCGTGGCCCAGCGCATGAGCACGTACCTGCGCCGGCAGCCGCAGGTCAGCGACATCGAAGCTTATATCGGCACGGCCGCGCCCTACAGCTTCAACGGCCTGGTGCGCCATTATTTTTTACGCGACCAGCCCAATCAAGCCGACCTGCAGGTCAACCTGACCGGCGCGGATCACCGGCAACTGCAGAGCCATGCCCTGGCGCTGCAATTCCGTCCGCCGCTGGCGCGCATCGCGGCCGCGGCGGGCGGGCGCATGACGCTGGCGGAAATTCCTCCCGGGCCGCCGGTGCGGCAGACCCTGGTGGCGAGAATTCATGCCGAGCATTTTCAGTCGAGGCTCGCGCTGGCGCGGCAGGTGCGGCACATTTTCCTCACCACTCCCGGCGTGGTGGATGTGAGCTGGACAGGCGGAGACACAATCACCCGCCGGATTTACCAGGCGGCGCAGCGCAAGGCCAGCCTGGCGGGCCTGCCGGGACAGGACGTTCTGCAGGATCTGGCCATCGCGCAACACGGGCTGCGGCTGGGATACCTGGCGCGCGGAGCGACACCCGAGCCGATTCCGATCCGGCTGCAATTGTCCACCGGCCTGCGCGCCACCCCGCTGGGCCTGCAGGAGCTGATGCTGCCGGCGGCGGGCGGAATGATTCCCTTGCGTTCCCTGCTGCACGCACGGTGGCACGCCGGCCAGCCGGCCGTTTTCCGGCAGGACCAGCAGCCGGTGCAATATGTTCTGGGCGATGTGGCCGGAGGCGCGGAAAGCCCAATTTATGCGATGCTGGCCATGGATCCGCGGCTGGAAAGATTGCACAGCCCGGATGGCCGGCGGCTGCACGTGCAACTGATTGCCGGCGGACATGCCCGGCCGATGCTGCGCTGGGGCGGTGAATGGCACACCACGGTGCATGTGTTTCGCGATCTGGGCCTGGCATTCGCGGCGGTGCTGGCGCTGATTTATATGCTGGTGGTGTTCTGGTTCCGCAGCTATCGCATTCCCCTGGTCATACTCGCGCCCATACCGCTGACGCTGATCGGGATACTGCCGGCGCACGCTCTGCTGGGAGCGTTTTTCACGGCGACTTCCATGATCGGCTTCATCGCCGGCGCCGGAATTATCGTGCGCAACTCGATCATACTGGTGGATTTTATCGAGCTGCGCCGCAGCCAGGGCGCGGGACTGGTGGACGCCGTGGTGGATGCCGGCGCGGTGCGCTTTCGTCCCATGCTGCTGACCGCCGGAGCGGTGATCGTGGGCGTGTCGGTGATCTTGAAGGATCCGATTTTTCAGGGTCTGGCGATTTCCCTGATGGCCGGTGAGGTGGCCTCCACGCTGATTTCGCGCATTGCCGTGCCGGTGCTTTATTTTCTATCGGAACGCGGCCAGGCCGGGAAGCCGGCAGCAGAACCCATCCAGGCCGGCACGCCGGCCTAGCCAGATCATGATTTCTGGAGCGCCTGGCGGAAGCTGGAAAATTGCGGCTGCAGACGCTGGCGCAGCCGGCGGCGAATGCGCAGCAGGCGCATTTTGACGGCCGATTCCCCCAGGCCCAGCACCTGGGCAATTTGGCCGACAGGAAGTTCCTCATAATCCCGCAGCAGGATGAGCAGCCGGTCGGCAGCAGACAATTCGTCGAGCGCGGCGCGGATCAGGTCCCGGGTCTGGCTATGGATCGCGGCGGCTTCCGGCTGGGCGGCTAGGCCAGGATCGGGCAGAGTTTCCGCCCCGGAGCGGGCCAGCGGCCGCGCGGCTTCGCCGCCGATCCGCTGCTGGCGGCGCTGGCGCAGGCAGGCATGGCGCACGATGCGGAACAGCCAGACGGAAAATGCTTCCGCCGAGCGCAGGCGGGTAACCGCTTCCAGGGCCCGCAAGGTGGCATCCTGGGCAATATCTTCAGCGTCTTCATGATGGCCGCACACCATCAGGCCAAAAGAAAAGATGCGCGGATGATAGCGGGCCAGAAATTCATCCCGCGCCCGCGGGTCGCCGGAGCGCAGGCGCGCCAGCAGTTCCGGGTTCAGCGTCGCTTGCGCCATGGAATCCTGGGTGTAAGTATAAGCGGCGCAGCCAAATTCAACGACTGCATCACGGCCAGGCTTACAAGATGATAATGAAAGTGTCATGACGGAGACAGGCATCCTATGCCACGCCCGGCCGCGTTATGAGTGGCGGGCGGGCGGGCGCGGGCTGGAGCTGGGCGTGCGGCCCTGGATCATGGCGATTCTGAACCTCACCCCCGATTCCTTTTATTCCGCCAGCCGGGTGGCAAACGAAGCGGAATTCATGACCAGAGCGGGAGAAGCGCTGGAAGCGGGGGCGGATATTCTTGATTTGGGCGCC
>JAKATS010000011.1 GCA_021818645.1 Acidobacteriota bacterium
GATCTGTACGACTTTACTGGGCATTCTGATGGCCCATGAATGGGGTCACGTCTGGGCCTGCTGGCGGCATGATCTGGCGGCGTCCTATCCCCATTTTTTACCCGCTCCCAGCCTGCTGGGAACCTTCGGGGCTTTTATACGCATCCACTCGCCTTTCCTGAACCGGCGGGCGCTGCTCGATGTGGGCATGGCGGGTCCGCTTGCCGGGTTTGTGCTTGCGGCTCCCTTGTTTTACTGGGGCGCTCTGGAATCGGTGATGCGGCCTTATGCCAGTTCCGAAAATGCCATTCATTTCGGCTGGCCGTGGCTGGCCCGGGTTCTGCTTGCCCTGGCGCACCCCGCCTGGGGACCCGGTCAGGTTTATTTAAGCCCCATGGCGCGGGCCGCCTGGTTTGGCTTTCTCGCCACTATGTTGAACTTGTTGCCGATCGGCCAATTTGATGGCGGTCATATTTTATATGCGTTTTTCCCTCGCCTGCATCGCTGGGTTTCATTCGGGCTGATTGGGCTGCTATTGCTTGCCGGCTGGCGCATCTGGCAGGGCTGGCTGATCTGGGGCGTCATGGGGCTGATCATGCGGGGCCGCCATCCCTATGTCCCCGATACGGGTGAAAAATTGGGAAACTTTCGGGTTGCCCTGGCAGTGGTCTGCCTGGGCATCGCTCTGGCAACCTTTGTCATCCGCCCGGTCTGGGCAGGTTGATCACCACGGGGTAACGCAAATGTTCTCGTTGACGGAGGCCGCGCAGCCGCCTTCATAAATTCAGGCTCACCGGATCCACATCCATGACGATGCTCTGAGCGGGCAAGTCGCGAATCAACGGCAAAGCCTCAATCTCATCCAGCCAGTTTTGCAGGGCCGGCCGGCGCGGGCATTGTAAAAGTAATTGAAACCGGAATTCGCGTTTGAGCCGCGCGACCAGAGCCGGCGATGGCCCGAGGAAGCGGCGCGGATGGCCCGCCAGCATGGGCCGCAGGGCGGCGGCAAGTTGCTGCGCCATTTCCCAGGCCCGCTCCGGCCGCCGGTGCCGCAGTTGCAATACCGCCAGCGCGGCAAACGGCGGGTAATGCAGTTGACGGCGGAAATGCGCTTCCCGTTCATAAAAATATTGGGATTGATGCGCCGCTGCCGCCTGCACCGCATAATGCCCGGGCGACTGCGCTTGTAATATCACCTGTCCGGCGATTTCGCCGCGGCCGGCCCGGCCCGCCACCTGCGTCAGTAACTGAAAGGTGCGCTCGGCCGCGCGAAAATCGGGAAAATGCAGCGCCTGATCCGCCTGCACCACGCCCACCAGCGTTACCCCGGGCAGATCGTGGCCTTTGGCGATCATCTGCGTTCCGACCAGCACATCAAGGTCGCCGGCATGAAAAGCGCGCAGCACCTGGGCAAACTGCCGGCGCGAATGCGCGGAGTCACGATCCAGGCGGAGGATCCGGGCGGCGGGAAATTGCAGCCGGAGTTCGGCCTCGACTTTTTCACTGCCGATTCCCAGGTAATACAAATGCTCGCTCCCGCATTGGGCGCACTGCCGCTGCGGCGCCACCGAGTAGCCACACAGGTGACACAGCAGACAATGAGCTTGCCGGTGCCAGGTCAGGGCTGAACTGCAGTCGCGGCACTCCACCGCGCGGCCGCATTGGCGGCAGAGGGCCACCGGGGCGAAACCACGGCGATTGATCAGCACCAGCGCCTGTTCCCGGCGCTCCAGGCGCGCGCGAATAGCCGCCAGCATAGGCTCCGCCAGGATCAGTTCCGGCAGCCTCTGCCTGGGCTGTGCCGCGGCGCTGGCGCGGCGGCGGAATTCTTCGCGCATATCCACCACATCAATGTGCGGCAGCGGCCGCTGCTGGGCCCGTTCCGGCAGTTCCAGTTTGCGGTAGCGGCCGCTCCGGGCATGTTCCCAGGTTTCGAGCGCTGGCGTGGCCGAGCCCAGCACCGTTACCGCGCCGGCCCGGTTTGCTCGCCAGATCGCCAGGTCACGTCCGGAATAGCGGGGTGATTCCTGCTGTTTAAATGCCGCATCGTGCTCTTCATCAATAATGACCAGCCCGGGCTCATGCAGCGGCGCCCAGACCGCGGACCGGGTGCCAATCACCAGCCGGATTTCTCCCTTGCGTATCCGATGCCAGTTTCGTGCACGCTCCCCCGCGCTCATGCCGGAATGCAGGATCGCGATCTGACCGGGGAAGGCCTGCTCAAAATCAGCCGCTGCGGCGGGGGTCAGGCCGATTTCCGGCACCAGCAAAAGAACCGTGCGCCCGCGCGCGAGGTAATGCTGCATGCATTCCAGATAAACCGCGGTTTTTCCACTTCCGGTTACTCCATGGAGCAGAAAAGTTTCACCCGCCGCGGCGGTGGTAATCGCCTGGCAGGCTGCCAGTTGGGCCGGATTCAGTTGAGTCACGCGCGGCCGTGCCGGCCAGTTCATATGAGCTGCGGCGGTGCGCGGCTCCGGGTCCGTCTCGATCGTGGTCTCCTCGATCTGGCCATCCCGGGCCATGGCCCGCAACAACGAAGGCGTAGCTAACCCGCGAAGCTGAGCCGGCGTTTTAGGCTCGCCCTTCAGGGCTTGTAAAACCTGCTGCCGCCGTGGGTGGATTTTATGTTTTGTCGCCTCCGGCGAGATATTCACGGCCTGGTAGGCCGGCGGTTGCCGTCCCTGCGGGTGTGACGGCGCCATCATCCATTCCAGCCAGCCCTTTTGCACCCATGCCTGGATGCTTACCGCCGGCCAAGTTGCGAGTGCTTCCTCAAGGCTCAAGCCCTGATGTTGGGCGCGCGTTCTGAGCCGGGTTGTTGCAGTTCCAAACAACCCGGGCGAATCCGGCTCCGGCATGATCGCAGGCTCTACCCGGGCGCCTTCCGGCGTCAACCGCAGCCGGGGCGCAGTCTCCGCGCCGGGCGGCAGCGCGGTCGCGAGAAGTTCACCTATGGGGGCGCGATAATATCTTGCGGCCCATACCGCCATGTCCAGCAGCTCCTGGCTTAATACAGGCTCGACATCGAGCACGCAGGCCAGAGGGCGAACCTTTTCCGCTTCGATATCCGCCGGCGCCTGCGCCAGCACCTGAAGCACGATGCCGGTTTTATAATGCCCTCGCCAGGGCGCCCATACCCGCTGACCGGGGCGCGGCTCCAGATCGAACGGGAAACTGTAGGTAAATGCTTGGCGCTGCGGCACCGGCAGGCCCACGGCAACGTAAATCATCGTTCCCATCCGCGCTTCATCCTAACTGCAAGTGCGTAATTTCCGGCCTGGCTCCAAATCGTATCGGAACCATCACAGTGCCGAGGCCCCGGTTTACATAGAGATATCGCCCCTGATTCCGGTATAGTCCGGCGATATAAGGCGTAACCAACTCCACCGGCGTAATGTCCAGGGGGCCTTCATGCAGCCGGATCTGTCCGCCATGAGTATGGCCCGCCAATGTCAGCTCAATCGGCATGTTTCCCAGATACGAAAAAACATTGGGATTATGCGAAAGCAGTACATTGTAGTCCCGCGGCCGCACCCAGCCCGAAATGCTGCGCACATCCTGACAGCGGTTATTGGAAAAAAAGTCCACGCCCATCAAATTCAACTGGCCGCCGGGGATGGCCAGCTCGCGGCCACTGAAACGCAAAATCTCGATTCCAACCCGGGCGCAGGAACGTGTCACCCGGTTTTGCACGTGCTTGATCTGCTCATGATTGCCGAGACAGCCGAATTTACCGTAGCGTGCCCGCAATGGCGCCAGTGTGCGCATGACTGCGGGTATGGTGGACCGAAAACTGATGAAGTCGCCGAGAATCGCGATCAGATCGGGGCGCAAACGGTTGATGCGCTGGACCACGCGGGCCAGGTCGTGCTGGTCAAAATAGGGGCTCAGGTGAATATCGGCGATGATCGCCATGGTAAATCCGCGCAGATGGGCAAAGCGCCGCTCCAGCGGAATGGAAATGTGCGTCAGCTGCACATCCGTCCGTTCGACAAGAAAACCATAGCTGGCGCAGGCCAGCGGAGCCAGCGCACAGGCTCCGGCGGCGGAGTTCAGAAATCGCCTGCGGCTCACATTTGTGGCTGTAGCCGCCGGATGGCGGAATAAAATCCGCCGCAGTCCCAGCCAGAGCGCCCAGATCGCCGCGGCCGGAATCGAGCCGATAAAATAGACTCCCAGCAGGCCATAGAGCCACCACACGCCCGGCGGTAAATAAGCATAGTGGAAATAAAATACCCAAGCCACGCCCGCCATCCATCCGATGAATGCTGTCAGATGAACTGATTCCGGCCAGCCCCGCTCCCGCCACCACGTGCGCGTTTGCTGAAACCACAGCCGCTGGGTCAGGTACAAAACCCATAGAAACAGTAGGTTGAATAGAAACTGGCTCAGCCAGGACAGGGCAGTCATCACTAACGATCATAGGGCATGGCCGCAGAGGACCGGGGGTGTTTATACTTTTTTACTTTCATGACGACGCACCGGCCGAGTGGCTGCAGAGCTATGCGGGGCCCCGGGCCTGCGATTACGCATCTGGTTTTCGAGACTGGTTCTGGAACGGCGAAGCAAGATAAGTGGCCCCGCCACTTCAACCCGGCTCAACCACCGGCCTGACCGCGGAGGTGAATGAGCATATTTTCAGGTGGTGAGCTTGCATTTTTCCCATGCGGGCGCAAGAATGTTGCCATGCTCGTCACCACTACCGAAAACCCTGCCGGCTATCGCACCCAGAAAGTACTGGGTCAGGTATTTGGCGTCGTCGTGCGCAGCCGCAGTCTGGTCGGCAATATCGGCGCGGCTTTTAAGTCGCTGGCGGGCGGTGAAATCAAAGAATATACTCGTTTGGTCGAAGACGCACGCCGTCATGCCATTGACCGGATGATCGAAAACGCCGTCTTGCTGGGCGCCAATGCCGTAGTCATGATGCGTTTTGATTCTTCCGAAATCGGCCAGACCATGAGCGAGGTCGCGGCCTACGGCACGGCCGTGATATTGGATCCTCCGCCGCCAGCCTGATGTCCATTCTGATTGCCATCATCGTATTCGTGCTGTGCGGGGCGCTGTATTTCGCCTGCGACTGGAAGCGATACCTTGGCGTGCAGCGACCCGATTCACAACTTCGCCCCACCGGCGAGATTTTCATGGATCCGGGCAGCGGCAAAAAAATGCAGGTGCTCGAAAACCCCAAAACCGGCGAGCGCCTTTACCGGGAAGTTCAGGATCCGGATGCCGGCATGAAAACTTAGCCGAACATTCGGAATTTTTTCCAGAATACAGGCCAGGGCCGGCGTGGAGGCCCGCAAAGAAATATATCGGGGTGGTACCGGCTTTCCTCGTTTGGAATGCCGTAGCGATTGCCATTATGGCCTGCCAGATGGCAGGCATGGAATTGCCGGCGCACCGTGGTGGAACTCAAGCCCAGCACGATCAGCGTCTGCGGCGCGGGATCGCCATAGCCGCGATACCAGGCGGAGTTGGTGCCGCTGATCGCCTCCGGCAGACCCAGCGCAGGACCATAATAATCAATCGCTCCGGTTTCACCATAATTCCCGGTGAGAATTGCCGCATGGTTCCTTATGGCCGGCGGTAACTTTTGCCAGATCCGGGCTACGCTCGCCGTCATTTCCCGCCAGCCGATTTCCTCCCGCAGGTCGCTATTGATCCGCAGATTGATGTTTTTCGCGGAAATGGTGAAGGGAATCGGAAGTAAAACTGCCCCGAATGCCAGACCGCCCAGGGCAACTAGCATGAACGTAAGCCCGATCATGATATTTGCCAGCCACGATCGCATTCCGGCAATCCAATGTTCCCAAACCAGGCTGCCCGCCGCGAAGTACATTGGATAAACGGCGCCGGCGTAATAGCCGCGTCCGTGAGCACCAGCATAAAAAATCACCACCAGCGCTCCCCACCAGGCCAGGAGCCGAAACAGCCCGGCTTTCCGGTTTCTGGCCAGCCAGATCCAGCCCGCCAGCCAGAGCGGTGTCAAAAGCAGATTGGCGTTGACCAGAAGCTGGTCCAGCCAGAAATGTTTTGCCCTTCCCTCGCGGAGATCGCGGGCATGTATGGAATGCAGAAACTGATAGGAAATAAAATGGTGCCGCACCTGCCAGATCAGGTTGGGCAGGCAGATGGCAAAAGCGATCGCCACGCCGTACCACAGCCACCGGCTGCGAAAATATTGCCGCGCCGGCGTAAGGGCCAATGCCGCGGC
>JAKATS010000379.1 GCA_021818645.1 Acidobacteriota bacterium
GTTCTTACTCCCGCCGCCTGTGAAGGCACCACCACTTTATTCGAAGTCGGCTATTTCGACGACAAGGCCTATCTCACCCAGTCGGGCCAGCTCTACGCCGAAGCTGCGGCCATGGCTCTCGGCAAAACCTATTGCTTCGGCCCTACGTTTCGCGCTGAAAAAAGCAAAACCCGCCGGCATTTGACTGAGTTCTGGATGGTTGAGCCGGAAATGGCCTTTGCCGAACTCGACGATGTCATGGCGCTGGCCGAGCAGTTGGTCGCCCTCGTGGTGGCACGGGTACTGCGCGTCTGCCGGCGCGAGCTGGCCGCGCTCGAGCGCAATCTTGCTCCGCTCGAAGCCGTGCGGCTGCCGTTTCCCCGCATCAGTTACGATGAGGCCATCGAGCGGCTGCGCGCCGCCGGCAGTCCCATTGCATGGGGCGGCGATCTCGGCGGCACGGACGAAACCTTGTTGGCCCAGCAGTTTGACCGTCCAGTGATGGTGCACCGCTACCCCGCCCAGGTCAAAGCTTTTTACATGCAGCCCGATCCGGATCGGCCGGAAGTGGCCATGTGCGTGGACATGCTGGCGCCCGAAGGCTACGGCGAAATCATCGGCGGCAGCCAGCGTATTCACGATCTCGATCTTCTCCGCCGCCGCATCTCCGATCACCATCTGCCGGAAGCGGCGTTCGCCTGGTATCTGGACCTGCGCCGTTTCGGCTCGGTGCCGCATGGAGGCTTCGGCATGGGTATCGAGCGCGTCGTCGCCTGGGTGTGCGGCCTCGAGCACATTCGCGAAACCATCCCTTTCCCCCGCACCATCTACCGGATTTTTCCCTGAAGTTAGGCTTGAAGATGCGGATCCGGCTCATCGGCGTGCCCCTCGATCTCGGCCAGGACCGCCGCGGCGTGGACATGGGCCCCTCGGCGGTGCGCGTCGCCAATTTGGCCAGCCGCATCGAAACCCTTGGCCATCAGGTCGAGGATGCTGGCAATGTGCAGGTGGCGCTGGCGGAACAGAAAACTCCCGGCGACCCCAAAGCCAAATATCTGCGTCCCATCGCTTCCAGTTGCCGCAAACAGGCGGATTGGATCTTGGCCACGCTCGACTCCGGCGCCTGGCCGCTGGTTCTCGGCGGCGATCATTCCATCGCTATCGGCACTGTCAGCGGAGCGAGTGAATTTTATCGCCGGCATGGGCAAAGCCTGGGCCTCATCTGGCTCGATGCCCATGGCGACTGCAACACCCCGGAATCCAGCCCCAGCGGCAATATCCATGGCATGGCCCTGGCCTGCCTGCTGGGCGCGGGCCCGCGCGAGTTGACTCAGATTCTTTCGCCTCAGCCCAAAGTCGCGCCCGAAAACACCGTGCTCGTGGGCGTGCACGATCTCGATCCCGGAGAAAAAGAATTCCTCCGCCGCACCGGTGTCAAAGCTTTCACCATGCGCGATCTCGACGAACGCGGCATGCGCGCGGTGCTGGAAGAAGCCCTTGCCATCGCCGGCCGCGGCACCGCCGGCATTTGCGCCTCCCTCGATATGGATTTCATTGATGCCGCCTGGGCGCCCGGCGTCGGCACCCCGGTGCGTGGCGGCGTCACCTATCGCGAAGCTCACCTGGCCATGGAAATTCTGGCCGACAGCCGCGCCCTGCGCGCTCTGGAAGTGGTCGAGATCAATCCCATCCTCGACGAACATAACCGCACCGCCGAATTGGCCGTCGAGTTGGTGCTGAGTGCCCTGGGCAAAAAAATTCTTTAAATGCCACCTCTGAACCAGAAATCAAGTGTTGAGCAGATCCGGGCTCGCTTCGATCAGGATGTCGAGCGCTTCAGCCATCTGGAAACCGGCCAGGTGGCTATGCCCGATTCGCTGCTGTTCATGGAGTTGATCGCCCGCGCCGCCGCTGCAATCACTCCGCAGGCCCGCGCGGTCTTGGATCTGGGCTGCGGCGCGGGCAACTACACTCTCAAGCTTTTACAGGTCTTGCCCGATCTCGATTGTACGCTGGTGGATCTCAGCCAGCCCATGCTGGCGCGCGCCCGCGAAAGGGTCGCTCCCGCCACCCGGGGCCGGGTGGATACTCGTCAGTGCGATATTCGTGACCTGCAATTTCCCGCTGCCGGCTGCGATTTGATCCTGGCCGCGGCGGTGCTGCATCATCTGCGCGGCGAAGGGGAATGGAATGCGGTTCTGGCCTCCATGGCCTCCTGGCTGCGCCCGGGCGGGAGCTTGTGGGTGGTGGACATGTTCGAGGCCTCCAGCCCGGCCGTGCAGGCCTTGCTCTGGCGTCGCTATGGTGAATATCTGGAGCAGGTTCGCGGCGGCGGCGTGGCCGGCGCAGCCTATCGCGACCATGTTTTTGCCTATATAGATGCGGAAGATTCACCCCGCCCGCTGCTTTGGTTTCTTGATCGCCTGTCCCGGACGGGCTTTACTAATCTGGAAATTCTCCACAAAAACGGCTCCTTCACCGCTTTGGGGGGAGTAAAATGTGCGGATCAGTCTGGGTGAGGCCGCCCCGTCGGGGCTGTCAGTAACAGCCCATGGCTATTAGTTCCGGCAGATGCGGTATGTTGCTGGTTTCCGGGCTGGGAACGGTTCGGGAAGTGAAAAAATCGTAGCCGAGACCGCAGTCCTCTGGACTTTTTAGTTTGCTAAATGAATTCGGTCCAATGAATTCTTCAGCAAATTATCCATCGCTATAAGGTGATTCGGCGCAGCCGTAACGCATTCGTAATCACCGAAACGGAGCTGAAGGTCATCGCCGCACTGGCCAGAATGGGGCTGAGCAGCAGTCCGAACCAGGGGTACAGTATGCCCGCGGCTACGGGAATGCCCAGCGAATTGTAGAGAAAGGCGAACCAGAGATTCTGCCGGATATTGCGCATCGTGGCCCGGCTTAACTGCCGCGCCCTCCACAGCCCGCGCAAATCGCTTTTCACCAGCGTCAGTCCGGCGCTCGCGATCGCCACATCGGCGCCGGCGCCCATGGCGATGCCCACCGCGGCCCGGGCCAGGGCGGGCGCATCGTTGACACCATCGCCAGCCATGGCCACGCGCCGGCCCTGCTGCTGCAACTGCCCAACCACTTCGGCCTTATCTCCCGGCGATAGCCCGGCATGGACTTCGGTCACCGGCAAACCTTTCGCCACCGCTTGCGCCGTCACTGTATTGTCCCCGGTCAACAGAATCAGGCGCAGCCCGTCCGCCGCCAGTAGGCGCAGAATTTCCGCCGCCTGGGGCTTCAGCGGATCGGCCGCCGCCAGCCGTCCCAGAATTTTCCCCTCCGCCCCCAGATACAGAATGGTTTGTGCCTGGGCGCGCAGGGCTTCGCTGCTTTTTTCCCAGACCTCGATTTCGGCTGCTGGTACTTTGTGCTCGCGCAGCAGGTTTGCATTGCCCAGCACATACTTGCGGCCCTCGATGGTTCCCTGTACCCCCGCGCCGGCATGGGCGTGAAAATCCTGTACGGCGGGCAAGCTCAGCCCGCGCTCCTGCGCCGCCGTCAGCACCGCCCGGGCCAGAGGGTGTTCGCTTGGGTGTTCCAGCGCGGCCGCCAGGCATAGAACTTCTGTATCATTCCCTCCTGGAGCGGCTTCAATCCCGGCCAGCGTGGGCTTGCCTTCGGTGATAGTTCCGGTCTTATCCAGCGCCAGCGTATCCACCGAAGCCATTCGTTCGAGCGCCTCGGCATTTTTGATCAGCACCCCGGCCTGGGCGCCTCGGCCGGTGGCGACCATGATGGACATCGGCGTGGCCAGGCCCAATGCGCAGGGGCAGGCAATGATCAGTACCGCGATCGCATTCACCACGCCATGCGCCAGCCGCGGCTGCGGTCCCAGCGTGAACCAGAATAAAAATGTGACCGCCGCGCACAGCAGCACCGCGGGCACAAACCACCCCGCTACCCGGTCGGCCAGCCGCTGCACGGGCGCGCGGCTCCGCTGCGCCTGCGCCACCATCCGCACAATCTGCGCCAGCAAAGTCTGGCTGCCCACCCGTTCGGCGCGCATCAGAAACGTGCCCGAGCCATTCAGCGTGCCCGCCGTCACCCCCGCGCCCGCCGCTTTTTCCACCGGCATGGCTTCGCCGGTCAGCATGGATTCATCCACGCTGCTCAGGCCTTCGATTAATTGCCCGTCCACCGGAATTTTTTCTCCCGGCCGCACGCGCAATACATCGCCGGGCTGCACCTGCGCCAGCGGCGCTTCCTGCTCGCCTGCGGCGGTGACCCTCCGTGCCATGGCCGGCGTCAGATGGAGCAGTGCCCGGATCGCGCTGCTGGTCTGGCCTCGCGCCCGCAGTTCCAGCACCTGGCCAAGCAGCACCAGCGTGGTAATCGCCGCCGCCGCTTCGAAATACACCGGCAGCAGGCCATGCCTCTCGCGCATGGCCGCCGGAAACCACTCCGGCCGCAGTACCGCGATCAAGCTGTATAAAAATGCCACTCCTACGCCCATGGCAATGAGCGTAAACATATTGAGACTGCGATTTTTGATTGAAGCCCAGCCCCGGACGAAAAACGGTTCCCCGCCCCACAGCGCCACCGGCGCGGCCAAAATCAACTGCGCCCACTCCCGGCCCTGAGCGCTCAAACGAACCACTCCCGGCGCCATGCCCAGCACCAGTACCGGAATCGTCAGCCCCAGACTGATCCAGAATCGGCGCGACATCGCGGCCAGCTCGGCATTTTCCGGCTCCGGCGCGATCGTGTGCGCTTCCAGCGCCATGCCGCAGATCGGACAGGCGCCCGGTTGCGATTGCACCACCTCCGGGTGCATGGGGCAGATGTAATTCTCCGCCGGCGACATGGGAGTCTCCGGCTCCAGCGCCATGCCACATTTGGGACACGCTCCCGGCCGGTCACTTTCCACCTCTGGATCCATGGGGCAGATATAGCGCGTTCCCGTGGCAACTGCCGGCTGTACGGTCATGATGGCCGGCGTGGCTGGTGGCTGGGGTCTCAGGTAGCGCTCGGGATCCAGCAGGAATTTTTCCCGGCATTTGGGGTTGCAGAATTGATAGCTCCGACCCTGGTATTCTGCGCTCGGCGCATCGGCGCGGGTTACTGTCATCCCGCAGACTGGATCGCGTTCGGCCCGGGAAGGGGTATTTTCTATAATCGGCAGTATTTCCATGCTCCTTTTAGTTTAACGCCGCCCCAACCGCCCAATTGATGACCTCTACTGTGCATTCCCGTGCATTCTCGGTGTGTTCACTCATAGTTGCGGATATGGCTGGGCTGTAACCTGTTATAAGTGATCCGTTCTTCGCATCAGTTTCTATATCCCATATGGCGCTTGATTTTTTTGATCACGCTCATCACACTGTGAGTTCATAGTGACTCCATGCGTAAATCACTGATCGGGATCATCGTTCTGACCTTGGGCATATTTCTCGGCTGGCATTTTTTTCTTAGCCGGAACCGGACGGTCAGGGCCGGCGATGCCGTGGTTCATGCTTCGGAATTGCCCTCTGCGCGCCCGGTCCGCTCCGGTTTTTATGGCCATATTCCCGCCTCCATCCGGCAGCAGGCAAATCAAAGCTGGGTGGCGCGGGAACTGCTCAATGATTACGGCGCCATGTATGTCGCCCGCGGCGTGCGGCTGCCGCCGGTTCTGATCTTTTCCGGCCCTCGCGCGACGGAGCAATGGCAGCATGCCGCTCCCCATGCGGCGGCCCGCATGGGCGGTATTCGCGTGGTGTTACAAACCCCGGCCCTGCGCGCCTTGCTCGCGGCGCGGGCGCAGGCCCGGCAGGAGGGCCTGCGCATCGAACCGCGCGGTCCTGACGCCGCCCGCCGCAGCTTCGCTCAGACGGCGCGGCTGTGGGAAAGCCGGGTGCGCCCGGCGCTGCTGTACTGGCGCCGCCGCGGCCGCCTGGCGCCCGCGCGCGCCGCATATATCGCGCGCCTCAGCCCCGTCCGCCAAGTGCCGGTGGTCTTGCGCCTCGAACGTCAGGGCATTTGGTTCAGCACCGGTTTCAACAAAACCATTCTTGATTCTGTCGCCGCGCCTGGCACTTCGCAGCATATTGCCATGCTCGCCTTTGATCTGCGCGAATATGGTCAGCCGCGGGTATGGAAAATATTGAACCGCTGCGGTTGGTACCAGACCATTACCACGGATCTGCCGCATTTTACCTACCTGGGCTGGCCGCAATCCCGCCTGCCCGGCCTGGGATTGCGCCGCGTGCGCG
>JAKATS010000211.1 GCA_021818645.1 Acidobacteriota bacterium
CGTCCACTGCGGTGTCGCTCCGTAGGGCAGTCCCTGGGTAGGGAAATCATCCCGGCCCGGGTCAAAACCCGGTTGGTGTATGGCATAAGGTTCCGTGAGCTTCACCCCGTTGCGATATACCACCTTATTCACCAATCGAATCCGGTCGCCAGGCAGCCCGATCACCCGCTTCACCAGATGCAAATCCGGCTGCACCACCGACATAAAGACCACAATATCGCCATGCCGCAGCCTGTGATACGGCACGATGCCATGTGTATAGCGGCTGGCCGGAGCGAAGCGGATCCGATCCACCAGCACATGGTCGCCGATCTTGAGCGTCCGCTCCATCGAGCCGGAGGGAATCTCGAAGGCCTGCACGTTGAAAGTAATGATAAATAAAGCGGTCACCAGGGTGGGCACCCAGATGCGGACAAAGTTTTCCGCCAGCGGACGCACGGGTTTGGCCGCGGATTTCGGCGTAGACAGGGCCGTCTGAGGTGCGTTTTTTTTCGGCAAACCGGCTTCCTCCGCCGCAACTGGATGCATCAACCAAAGTTCCGTGCGGCTGTCTTTAGTTTAGCCGATCAACGGCCACCCCAAACCTGTGGGCTGGATCCCTGGATGGGCTGGGCAAGCTTTTTTACGTGTAAATACCGCGGCTTTTTCGTCAAACCATTTCATGCGGTTTATACGCATGAGTGGAACCTTATGGCTTCAAATTCACCCGAATAGATCCATATGCCTTGAGTCAAGCCTACCTGAAGACATCAGGCCGCTTCGCGCTTCGGCGTAACTGCTTGAATTCGCTCCCGGCTGAGCCGCATCCGGCCCCAGTCATACCAGAATTCGCGTCCGCAATCGAGACAGGTTACATGCGGCATTTCACTCAATACCTGCTCGGGCCGCGGGCGCGAGCTCATGGGGAAGCTCAGGCGCGCATGCCGACATCCGCGCCAAATGAAACCCAGCATCGTATGCTGCTTGATGCCAACCATGCGGTAAAGGTTTTCTGGAGTTTCAGGGCCGGGATGCCGGCCGCGATGAATTTCTCCGGGACTGAATCGTGTGCATGACTTTGTCGTGCAGTGCCGCAGGCAAGGGGCAGGCTCCAGCCGCATCCCGGCGAAACCGGGCGATCGTGTCCCGGCAGCTCTCAAAAATGCGCTGGCATACTGCGCATTTGCGCAGATGCTCGCGGCATTCGGTGAGTGGCTTCCCGATCAGGTCTCCATCGAGAAACTCACTCATGCGCAATTGAAATTGTCGGCAGTTCATGGGGCGGGTTTCTCCTCACTATGATCTCCGTCGCTAATTTCCCCGGCATGGGCAGGTAAAGGCGCGGCCGGGGCACGGTCAAAATAGGGAGCCAGCAACTCCCGTAATTTCAAACGTGCCCGCAACAGACGGGATTTTACCGCCGGCACGCTGAGATGCAGAATATCGGCGGTTTCCTGATTCGATAACTCTTCTATATCGCGCAGTTGGAACACCATGCGATAAGGCGCCGTCAGGCTGGCGATGCCGCGATTGAGCACCGCGGCCATTTCATCCGCAGCGAATTGCTGTTCCGGATTCGATCTCGCATCCCGGAGTTCCAGCGGCGCGTTCGTTCCGGGTTCGGTATCACCTGTGATCGAAACCATGCTCCGGCGTTTCTGCCGGCGCAGCCGCATCAAGCCCTGGTTGACCGTGATCCGGACCAGCCAAGTATAAAAATGAGATTGCCCATGAAATTGATAGAGCTTGCGATAGGCGTTCAGGAATGCTTCCTGCAGCACATCTTCGGCGTCCTGCGCATTGCCGGTAATTCTTTCAGCCAAGCGATAGATTCGGCTTTCGTGCCGCCGCACCAGCATATCGAAGGCATACAGATCTCCCTGCTGCGCGGCAGCCACCAGTTCGGCATCCGGATCGGCTGAAACTTCCAGCTTATGGGCTTGGGTGGCCATAACGGCTTCAGTCATCATGATGCGTTTTCCCGGCCGGAAATTTCAAGCCGCGGCGACCCTCCTCGTTTGCGGGGATGACATCAAGGCCACCGGCGCACTATATTGTCCCCAGCCATTATGGCCAGCCCCGCACAAACCCGGCTCGAAGCCGCCCAGATCGCCCAGACCGTACGGCAATTTTTCCTGCTCCATTCCGAATGTGAACTCCTCGAAGCCGACGGCTCAACCATGCTGCTGGGCGGCGAAGCCAGCGGTTACTCATTGGAAACCCAGGGAGGTGGGATTGTTGCCCATTGGTGGTCACCGGCTTATAACCTGGTGCGCCGCATCGAATCCGCCCACGTGAGAGGCAATCATTTGCGCCTTTCGTGCCGGCGCATGGGTCAGAGCCGATCCCAGACCGTCTGGCTCCGGCCCCGGGCTGCGGGGAAAAATATCAATCAAGATCGGGAAGGGTTTCGGCATCAATTACTAGCCGCCATTCGCCAGTCCTGGCCCGAGTGGAAAGCTCGTAACTGCGGCTCCATCAGCGCCCCCTGGATCAAAGTCATTCTGGAATCGGGAGATAAATTCATGGCCGTTCTGGCTGCCGGCCCCAGAGAAAATCGGGCGGCCCATGAAACCGCTCTCACCCAGCTTCTTATATGGCGGCATAGTTTACAGTTGCGGCCGCCCAGAAAAATTCCGGCAGGCTGGCATCTGATTTTTCCAGACCCGAATCAAGACCTGGCTGCCGGGCCGAAACCATCCTCAGCCGTTCTACCCGAATCGGCGTATATATCGGCATGGAAAACGGCGGCGCTTCGGATCAGCGGCTTGCGCCATGATCGTCCCCTTCAACTTTGGCTCTTCACACCCGGAAAGCCCTTGCTCCAGCCGGAGCCGGTGCCCTTGCCGGCTTTGGTCTCACAAATTGGCCGAGCCCCCGATTTCAGTCAGGAATTTTCCGCTGCCGCCCGGGAGCTGGCCCAACAGGCCGAGGCGATATGCCCGTCGGTGAAACTGGCGCGCGACAATTGCGGTGGTGCTTGCCTGCAATTGCATGGCCTGGAAATCGCCCGGCAAGCACGCGGATGGGAACGGAGCGAGGCTGAATTCGTATTTGGCCTGGGTGGAGGAGAGCAATCTCCGCTGACGGCGGAAAATTGGCCTTTATTTCAGCATTGGGTCAGCCGGCTTTGCCAATTCCGGCGCGCCCGGCCGGACAACATGGGCACCCAGCTCCCCGAAGAAATTCACGAACGAAATCTCTGGTACACCGCCCAGCCCGAAGCCTGGCTGCAAACTTTGCTCCGCGAGAATCTAGGCGCTCTCGACCCGGACTGGAATCCTGACCGTATCTATTCGCAGGTCGTGGTTTCCGTAGCCGGCGATTCTGGCCGCTTGGATTTACTTCTGCTCGACCGCGCCGGCCGCATTTGCATTCTGGAGCTGAAAACCAGTGAAGATGCTGATTTCCCCTTGCAGGCGTTGGAATACTGGCTGCGCATCCGCCAGCTGCATCGGGACGGCCGGCTGCAGGCCGCAGGTTATTTTCCCGGGTGGGAATTGGCTCCTTCGGCGCCGCGCCTCTATCTCATCGCGCCGGCGCTGCGGCGCCACCCGGCGCACGAAATTCTGCTGGCGGAAATTTCCGCGGAAGTGCCCATCACGCAGTTATTGCTAAACGAAAACTGGCGCTCCGGGCCACGCCTGATCGAACGGCGGGAACGGCGTTGCTGAAATATTTTTCACCGGTTCCTGATCCGCGGCCGGGGGCGGTCAAAGCGCGGCGCTCTGTTTACCTGCGTCATCAAGAAAAGTTTTGGGCTGGATGCCATACCATTCGCAAGCCGTTCCGCCCCAGATCATAGCCTGCTCCGGCTCGCTCAGGCGCTGCATATAATTGCCCGCCAGTTGTAGAACTTTTTCATAATCTCCAGCCACCGTGCAGACCGGCCAATCCGAGCCGATCATCAGCCGTTGCGGCCCAAATGTTTCCAGCGCAGTTTCGAAATAAAAATCAAAATCGCCCGCCCGCCACTGCATCCAATCCGCTTCGGTGACCAGTCCCGAAACTTTGGCCGCCACATTCGGATAGCGCGCCAGCCGCGCCAGATCGCGGGCCCAGGGCTGGCGGGCGCCGCTGCGCACCGCGGGTTTGGCCAGATGATCAACAATAAAGCGCTGGCCGGGAAAACGCGCGACCAGCTCGCAGGCAATGGGCAAGTGCCGGGGATGAATCAGCAAATCATACGAGAGATGGAAATCCGCCAGCTGCCGCAGGCCGGCGCGAAAATCTTCGCGCAGCATGAACCGGTCATCCGGCTCATCCTGCAGCGTGTGCCGCAAACCGCGCAGATGGGGATTCCGGGCCAGCTCCGCCAGCTTGAGCCGCACTTTCGGATCGCATAAATCCACCCACCCCACCACGGCTTGGATCAGCGGATTCGCCTGAGCCAGTTCCAGCAACCAGCCGGTTTCCCGCAAACTGCAACGGGCCTGCACGGCGACTGTCGCGCCCACCCCGACGCTTTCCGCCAACGGCTTAAGGTCTGCCGGCAGAAAATCGCGGCGCAGGCTCGCCATATCATCGCCGATCCAGCCATACTCTTCCGGCTGGTAGCGCCAAAAATGTTGATGGGCATCAATGCGGACCGGCATGGCTGCAGTCAGTTTACGCGCAATCTCTTCATCGCAGGCCGAGTTCAACAGGATATTCTAATATCGCCGTCCCAATTTATGTTTGCGACCCTTAGTGAACGCGATACCGCCCGGCAAGCTCGGTGGCGAACCATGGCCGGCGAATCACCGGCCCCCACGCCGCTTCAGGATTGGATCTCGGCCCAGGGTCTGGCGCCGCTCAACCCCTGGCCCGAAGCCCCGCCGTCGTTGAGCTGGCGCGCTGAAGCTCTCGCCGATCCTGCCGGAATCATGCTGCAGGAGCTGGAAACCGCGCTCGAAAAACAGCAGGTCATCGAAACTTCCCTCTGGCCCGTGCCGGTTTATGTCGGACGGGAATGCTTTCCCTGGGTATATGCGCTGATCGGCGAACGCGACCTCGCCAGCGGTCTGCGGCGGCAACTGCGCATGGGCCGGCAGTCGCCCTTGAGCGTGCAGATTCTCGAGTTGCTGCATGCGCCTCAGCCGCATACCATTCCGGAATTGAGGCAAGCGGTGGGCGGAGAGAAAACCTCGGAGCTGGCCATTGCGGAAGCTTTGCAAAAACTCCAGTCCGCGGCATGGGTGCTGCGGCTGGGCCGGCGCGAAGGGCAAACTTTATGGCAAGCGACCAGCCTAGCCTGGCCTGAGTTGCCCCGGCTGGCTAAAACCTATTCCAAAGTCGGCGCGGCGGCCAATTTCATGCTTCGTTATCTCGACTGCATGCTGGCCGCCACGGAATCGGAATTATCCGAATTCTTCCGACCGCTGATTCCGCTCTCCCGGCTGCAATCGGGATTGCGCGCTCTCGCCGCCGGCGGCTATTTACGTCCCACCAATATTGGCGGCACGCCCGCCTGGGAACCGGCGGAGGCAGGCATTTCCGCTATACAGCCTGAATGATCCGGCCGCACTGCCCCACTCAACCGTCCAACGATGACACCTGCTTTGCCGATCGTTGAGGCGCAGTGAGAAGCGAGCAGAGCCAGGCGCAAAAAGCGAGACATCCGGAACGTACTCGTCAGCAAAACCGCAGGTTTTACGTCAAGTAAGGCTGGTGAGAATTGCTGAGCCACGCCGCTATGCGATGCTGATCGCTCCGCATGTTCTTTACTGGCGTAGGCCTTCCGCCAGGGGCGCCGGCTGCACCGCCGTTTCCACCGGCTGCAGGGGAACCAGCGGGCCTTCCAGGGCCAACCCCAGCACTTCGTCCATGGTGGTGACCAGGCTGATCTTCATGGCTTGGCGAATGGGTTCGGGAATTTCCGACAGATCTTTTTCGTTATCGCGCGGCAAAATCAGATTGAGTATGCCCATGCGATGGGCGGCCATCAATTTTTCTTTCACGCCGCCGATCGGCAGCACCTTGCCGCGCAGCGTGATTTCTCCCGTCATGGCAAGATCACGGCGCACCGGAATGCGGGTCAGGGCGCTGATGATGGCGGTGGCGATAGTGATGCCGGCCGAAGGGCCATCCTTGGGAATCGCGCCTTCGGGCACATGCACATGAATGTCCAGATTGCGGTAAAAATCCCGCGGCAGGCCGAGCAAGTGGGCGCGGGAACGGATATAGCTCATCGCGGCCTGGGCTGAT
>JAKATS010000351.1 GCA_021818645.1 Acidobacteriota bacterium
ACCACGCGGGCGCGGGCCAGGACTTTAAGGCCGGCGCGGGCCGACGCCGCAGTTTTCCAGGCCTCGCGATAGGGACGCACCAGCACCAGATCGCGCAGGCCGAAGTTGGCCATGGCGCGGGCGGCGGCGCCGATGTTCAACGGGTTGCGCACCTCGATGAGGACGATGCGGGGCGGCAGCCAGGATAGCGGCATTCAGGTATTGTCGGTCAAATTGGATCAGGCGAAGCGACCTGATATTGGCCGACACCCAGCCATTCTTAACCCAAGGCCGGCTTATTTCGCGGGACGCAAAACGTTCACATGCAGGTATTTGCCGTTGAAGCTGCCGCTGACGGTGACCCGCTTACCCGCCTGCACATAGAGGATATGGGTTTCGGCGGGGGTAAGGCCGGTTAATTTATAAACCCGATGATGCAGAATCAGCGCGTAAGCGCTGCCGGATTTGACGCATTCGCGGGTGCATTTAGCCGCGCCCTTCATCATGTGATGGAGCCCGCACATGGTGTCGGTAACGGTTCCGGTCACGGTGACCGTTTTCGCGGCCAAAGCAGCGGACATTCCGAAAAGAACCGCGAACGACAGGCGGAGACGGCGAAGGTTCATGGGTCTATCCTTGAGAGGTGGAATGGGCCGGCAAACCGAAAGGCGCCCGCCTGATCAAAGGATGCCGTGCAAAACCGTTAAGAGACAAATTTTAACGGCATCATGGAATTTTTTACGCCAGCCATCAAACTGAAACAACCTATATCCGGCTCGACTTGTATTCGCGGTGCAATTTCAGTAAGGTGACAGTTTATGTCCCGATACCGTTATCGTACCCTGCTGTGGAGCTGTGGAATTCTGCTGAGTTTCAGCGCGCTGGCCCAGGCGCCGGCCAGGCTCTATTCCGGCATGCGCTGGCGGCTGATCGGTCCGTTCCGCGGCGGCCGGGTGGAGGCGGTCGCGGGGGTGCCAAGCCAGCCGGAGACCTATTATTTCGGCGGGGTGGTGGGCGGGATCTGGAAGACGACCGATGACGGGCTGCACTGGAAGCCGATTTTCAACCATGAGCCGGTGGCCTCGATCGGGGCGCTCGCGGTTGCGCCCTCGAACCCCGGCATTATTTATGCCGGCACGGGCGAACCGGCGCCGCGCGGCGATATGTCATTTGGCAACGGCATGTACAAATCCACGGATGGCGGGCGGAGCTGGCGACATATCGGGCTGAGCCAGTCGCGGCAGATCGGCAGCATTGTGATCAATCCCCGGCATGCGCGGGAGGTGCTGGTGGCGGCGCTGGGCGACATCTTCGGACCCAGCCCGGAGCGCGGCATTTACCGCACCCGCGACGGCGGCCGCACCTGGAAACGGGTGTTGCATGTCAACGACCGTACCGGCGGGATCGCGCTGGCGATGGACCCCGCGAACCCCCGCATTGTATTTGCCGGCATGTGGCAGGTGACGCGCACGCCGTGGAATCTTTCAAGCGGAGGGCCGGGCAGCGGTTTGTATGAATCCCGCGACGGCGGGCGTACGTGGGCACGGCTGAGCGGGCACGGGCTGCCGGCCGGAGTGTGGGGACGGATCGGAGTGACGGTGGCGGGAGGCGATGCGGGCCGGCGGGTGTATGCCCTGATCGAGGCGCACCATGGCGGATTGTTCCGCTCGGACGACGGCGGGAAAAACTGGATGCGGGTGAGCGCGGACCAGCGGCTGCGGACGCGGGCCTGGTATTTTACCAATGTCTTTGCCGCAGCCCATGATCCGAATACCGTGTTTGTCGCCAACAATTCGTTTCTGGTTTCGCATGACGGCGGCCGGCATTTCAAGCCGCTGCCGATTCCGGGCGGAGACAACCACGCATTCTGGCAAAATCCCCTGCATCCGCGGCGCATGATCGAGGGCAACGATCAGGGGGTGGTGCTGAGCGTGGACGGAGGGCGGAGCTGGAGCCGGCGCAATAACCAGCCGATCGGGCAGTTTTATCATGTTTCGGCCGGCCGGGGCTTTCCCGTCATGCTGTATGGGGCGCAGCAGGATGAAGGGGCGATCGCGATCGCCAGTTACGCTCCGGGCGGCATTACGAGCGGAGATTATTACGATGTGGGCGGCGATGACGGCGAATGCGGGTATGTGTTTGTGGACCCGGCCAATCCGCGCTATGTGATTGCCGGCGGCTATGCCGGCGCGCTGACCCGCTACGACACCCGGACGCACCAGCTTTTCGACATTGCGCCCTGGCACAACAACTACGGCGGGCACGCCGCGCGCCATCTCAAGTACCGGTTTACCTGGACCTCGCCGCTGGCGTTTGATCCGCGCAACCCGCACGTACTGTATATGGGTTCGCAATACCTGCTGGAGACGAGCGATCTCGGGGTCCACTGGCGGCGCATCAGCCCCGACCTGACCCGCAACGATAAGAGCAAACAGGGCCAGTCGGGAGGACCGATTACCCATGATGATTCAAGCATTGAATATTACGATGTCATCTACAGCATCGCGCCCTCGCACCTGCGGGAAGGGCTGATCTGGGTGGGAACCGATGACGGGCTGGTGCAACTGACCCGGGATGGCGGCCGGCACTGGCAGAAAGTGACCCCCGCCGGCCTGCCGAAGTGGTCGCGGGTGACCTATATTGCCGCCTCGCGCTTTGCGCCCGGCACCGCCTATCTCGCGGCCGACAACCACCGCAATAACGACTATGCACCTTATCTATTCCGCACCACCGACTACGGCAAGAACTGGACGCGGATTACGGCGGGGCTGCCGGCCGGGGTGTATATGCACGTGGTGCGGCAGGATCGTCGCGACCCCAGGCTGCTGTTTGCCGGCTCGGAAACCGGCGCTTATGTGAGCTTTGATCAGGGCAACCACTGGCAGAGCCTGCAGCTGAACCTGCCCACGACCAGCATCCGGGATTTTGCCGAGCGGGATCACACGCTGTACGCGGCCACGCACGGGCGATCGCTGTGGGCGCTGGACGACATCACGCCGCTGCGCCACCGGGCAGCGGCGCAGCGGTCAGGGACATATTTATTTCCGCCCGCCACGGTGGTGCGGCTGCATGCCGCCGGCAATTACAACATCACCGTTTCGGGGGTGGGAGAAAATCCGCCGGCGGGAGCGGTCATTGATTATTACCTGACGCATGACGCGCATGCGGTCATGCTGACCGTCCGCGACAGCCAGCACGGGCTGGGGGCGCGGTTTTCCAGCCCGGCGTGCACCGACGGAGCGGGGAAGAAACACGCAGCGGCGGCCTGCGCTCCGAGCGACGCCGGCGAGCACCGGCTGGTGTGGAATTTGCGCTATCCGCTGCCGGCGCCGATTCCCGGCGCGGCCTATGACGAGCGCGCTCCGCGCGGGGTGCTGGCCATTCCGGGCACCTACACGGTGACCTTGCGGGTGGATGGGCAGGTATTGACCCGAACGCTGCGCGTGATCAACGATCCCCGGGAACATGTGCCGCAGGCTGATCTGGCCGTGCAGTTCAAGCTGGCCAGCCGGGTGATGGCCATGATGGGCGAAGACCACCGGGCGGTGAACCAGATTCTGGCGCTGCGGGCACGGATTCACGGCCTGCTGGCGCAGCTAGAGGCGCCGGAATACAAAGCCGCGCGCCAGGCCTTGCAGAAGCTGGATGCGCGGGCGGCGCGGATTGAAAATCTGCTGTATGAATCGCGCGCCAAAACCGATGAGGAGCTGCTGAATTTTCCCACGGAACTCAACAGCAAGCTGCAGTACCTGGAAGATGAAATTGACTTTGGCGACGGCCCGCCCACGCAGCCGTTTGAAGAGATGACGAGCCATTTCCAGCAGGAATTGGATCGCCTGCTGGCCGAGTGGCGCGGCATCAAACACACCACCATTCCGGCGGACAACCGCATGCTCGAAGCGCAGGGAGCAGGGCCGCTTTTCTGAGCCGGTACCGGCGAGGAGGTTTTGATTTTGCTATTTCCGCGATTTAACTCGAGTACGCTTCCGAAAGGCGAACCGGAGCACAGGATGAAGACCATAAAATTTCGGCGGCTTTGCGCGGCAGGAATATTCTGCGGAGCGGCCGGCGTGCCTGGCCTGGTTCTGCTGGCGGTAACCGTGAGCGGGCCGGCGAGGCCGGTTACGACCGGTTTTCATATCGAACGTCTTTCACCGGCAAGTTACCGCATTCTGCCGCGCCATGCCCGGCTTTATCGCGTGGGTACGGGCTTTAACTGGACGGAAGGGCCGGTATGGACGCCGAAGGGATTTTTATTATTTGCCGACATTCGCAATAATCGCATCATGGAATGGCGGCCCGCACATGGGTTCAGCGTATTCATGCACCCCAGCGGGTATCTGGGCGCGGGCAAGTATCCCGGGCCGGAGTCGGGTTCGAACGCCATGACGGTGGATCCGCGGGGCCGGCTGACGGTGGCCGGACATGCGCAGCGCGATGTCTGGCGGCTGGAGTCATATGGAGTGGGCGCGCTGCGGACAATTCTGGCCGACCGCTATCATGGGCGGCGATTGAACAGCCCCAATGATCTGGTTTATGGCCCGCACGGGGCATTGTATTTTACCGATCCGCCGTACGGTCTGCCGATGCAGAATGACCGCGACCCGCGCAAACAGCTAAAGATTAACGGGGTGTATCGCATTCTCCACGCCGTGGAACAGAAGCCGGGCACTCCGCCCCGGCGGCGGAATCTGCAACTGCTGATCGCGAATCTGTCCCGGCCGAACGGCATTGCCTTTTCGCCTCACCAGCATTATCTGTACGTGGACAACACCGCGACGCAGGAGGTGTGGATGCGTTACCGGGTGCATCCCGACGGCAGCCTGGGGCAAGGCAGCGTGTTTTACAATGCCACCGGACATCGCGGTCCCGGCGGGCCCGACGGGATGAAGATCAACCGCGCAGGCGATATTTTCAGCGTCGGACCGGGAGGGTTGTGGATTTTTTCTCCCCAGGGAAAGCCGCTGGCGATTGTGCATTTACCGGAAGTCATGGCCAACTGCGCCTGGAGCGGCGGCGACCGCCGCACGCTGTATATTACCGCCGACACCAGCGTGTACCGGCTGCGGATGAAGATTCCCGGTCTGAAGCCGTAAACTACCGCACCCGACTCCATTGCAACGCCTCCGCCAGACAGCGCTTCCAAAGCTTTGGGGGGGTATGGCGAGTTCCTACACGAGCTGGCGCAAGCTGGGGCTGTTCGGGCTGGGCGTGGGCGCGGGCGCGGCGGCAGCAGAGTGTACGGATGCGCGCGGCGCGGGCCATCGCGCCCCGGCACATGCATCCGTGGTTTATTGATGAAGTCACGCTGGTGCAGCGGGTGCGCAGCGAAATCGGGCGCCTGCAGGATGGGCAGGGCCGGCACTTTCTGGATTATGTGAACCTGAATGCCGCGGGACAGGCCATACACTTACACGGAATGCTGCATTCCGCCGCGGACCGCGAGCTGCTGCTGCGGCAGATTGCCGCCGTTCCCGGAGTGCTGCGGGTGGAAAGTGAACATTTGACCGTGGCCCCGGTTGAACCCAAGGCCATGATCGCCTGATGAAGATAAGGTGAAGCGGCGTTCGCTGATTGGGCGTACGCCGCTGGAGAAACCATCCCTGAACAGATAACTTAAGACCGGTTCTAGCCAGCCATGGCGGCCGCACTGGCTGCTCCGTAGAATGCGAACCAGGGATGAGCGGCCTGCAGGCTGCGATTGACCGCCTCGATATTTTTACGGCCCTGATCCTTGAGCCAGGCTTCGAAGGAGGCCAGACCCTGTTTGGCGTAAACGGGGATGCCGTCTTTCCAGGTGGCGCGGCCGCAGAGCACGCCCGCGAATTGCGTTCCGGCTTCGGCGGCCAGCGCCAGGCTTTCGTTGAATTCGGCGTTGCTGACCCCGGCGCTGAGATAGATGTAAGGTTTTTTAGCCTGGGCGGCAGCGTGGCGGAAATGGTCGAGGGCTTCTTTCCGGGTGTAAGCCTTCTGGCCACCGAAGGACTGAACGTCTTCGACGAACTTCAGGGTCACCGGCATTTCGACCTTGAGCACGTCCACTCCGTATTTTTCCTTGGAGAACTCGGCCATGCTGCCGGCGACGATTTCCGGCTTGCGGCGGGCGAACTCGACGCCTTTTTCATCGCCGCCAGCGGGATCGTAACCGACGAACTCGAGAAAGAAGGGAATATCTTCGGC
>JAKATS010000367.1 GCA_021818645.1 Acidobacteriota bacterium
CAACGGGCTCCAGTTTATAATCCAGCGCCATTTTGCGTAACTGATAAACCGGCAATTGGGCGAAAGTCAAACGGGCGGGAGTATGAGAATATTTCCGCCATATTTGCAAATCCAATTTCCTTAAAATCAAATCGCGATCTATGGAAAATGATGGCGCAAAAGCTACCGCCGTAGCCGCAGAATATGATTCCGTCACCACCGGCTTTTCTTCCGAATATGCATGTAACGGCAACATGCCTTTTTGCTGAAGCAATTTAAATAATTTTGCTTGCCGATAAGCGCGACGGCGCAATTGACGACGATGCAACCTCGCCATACGGCGATTGACCGCTTTCGATTGATCCTTGCCCTGTTCAATATCGAACGAAGAGCCTTCCACGCCTGGCTCAAATATTCGCACTCCGCAAGCCGGAAGTTTGCATCCATCTTTCTCTTTTGAAAGCAATCCTATTGGCTTGCCGGAAGAATCGAGTTCAATCAATGCCCAACCTAAAGAAGCCGAGCCCAAATCAAGCCCTAAAATATAAGGTGGATTACCAAAAGCAAGTGACTCCATAAAAAAAATCACCTTGACACTCAGATTGATGTCGCCTAGTATAACACTGTACCTGAGCGGCGAATGCCGGTTTGTTTCTAGTAAGCATTTGTCGTAAGGCTCCGCTCACTGAGCGACCTTTGAACGCCCCGGAGACGGGGCGTTCTCATTTCCAGTGTAGTAATTGTGACGTGATTGTGACATGCGCTATTCCACAAGCCCCTCAAAACCCAACAAAACCAACGCAGCCGGGAACACCTTCCGTGCGGGCGGAAATGGGTTAAACCCTTGTTTTGGTTGCGTTTTGAGCTGAACATATGGGAATTCATAGCCCAACTCATAATCCGTTGGCTGTAGGTTCAAGTCCTACTGGCCCCACCAGAATCATGCGCAGCGATCAACGTCGCATAGCGGCGTTGGCTTTCTTCGGGCAAAACCTGCAACCGAATTCGCCCTGATTCGCTCGCTAATTTTTAACAAATTCAAGAGTATTTATAGCTAATTTACTTACTTCCCCATCTGCTTTTGCAAAAACCGCAGCAGGGCGCGGGCGTTATTATGCTCCTGATCGTGCGAGCTGTAGAGCAGCGTGACCGGCCCGCGCCGCGCGGCTTCCACAATGGGCTGCCAATATTGGGGCCGGCTCTCAAGCTCGCGGCGGTAGCGGCGCTGGAATTCCGGCCATTTTTCCGGATCGTGGCTGAACCACTGGCGCAGTTCGGTGCTGGGACCGACTTCTTTCAGCCAGGCCTGGAGCCGCAAATCGGTTTTTTTTACGCCCCGCGGCCACAGGCGCTCCACCAGAAAGCGTGCGCCGTCGCCGGCCGCCGCAGGCTCATAGACTCGCTTGATCTGGATCATGGCACGATCACTTGCCCAACGATAGTTCCGATGCCGCGGGCGCGTTCAACAGGCGCCGCCGCGCCGGTAAATAGGGATGGATCAGAAGCTGATAGGCGCCGGCGCCCAGCAGGCCGCCAACGAGCGGTCCGGCGATGGGAACCCACCAATAATCGCCGGGTGAGGGAAACGCCGCCGGGCCCCAGCCCGCCAGGTAGCAAAACAGCCGCGGGCCCAGATCGCGGGCCGGATTCAGCGCCCAGGCTTCCAGATAGCCCATGGAACCGCCGATCAGCGCCACCAGCAGGCCGATCACCAGGGCGCTGGTGTTGGCCATGGGCGCTATTTCGTTGTACTGCTCGGTAATGGCGAACAGGCCAAACAGAAACAGCGCGGTGAGGATGATTTCATCGCCCAGCGCATGGGCGGGGGTTATGGCCATGCCGGGGTGGGTGAAAAAAACGGCGGCGGCGCCGCCCGCGGCGCGGGTCAGGCCATGGGCGGTGTTATAGGCATCAATCACCGGCTGAAATAATAGATAGACTACGCCCGCGCCGGCCAGTCCTCCCGCAACCTGGGCCAGGCAATAGGGGCCGACCTTTTTCCAGGCGAAGCCGCGGTAAGCCGCCAAAGCCAGGGTGACGGCGGGGTTGGCATGGGTGCCCGAAACCGACCCGGTGACATAGATCGCCATGGCCACGCTCAGGCCCCAGACCATGCACAGGCCCCAGTAGGAGTGCAGATAGGGACTGGGATGATAGAGCAGATACATGCAGGCGGCCGAATCGCCAAAGGCGATGATCAGGCCCACGGCGACGGCTTCGGAGATCAACTCGCCGGTCCACTGCGAGGACAGGATTTTTATCATATGGTTCCGTCCGGTTCCGCGCCGGCTTCCACCCAATCGAAGCTGCGAGCGACGGCGCGCCGCCAGTCCCGCAGCAGGCGCCGGCGCAGCGCCGCCTCCATGGCCGGTTTCCAGCTCCGGTCGTCGGCGCCCAGCCCGCGCAGCTCATCCACTCCGCTCCAGAAACCGCAGGTCAGGCCGGCGGCGTAGGCCGCGCCCAGGGCGGTAGTCTCGGTCTGCCGCGGACGCACCAGCGGCAGATCGAGCAGGTCGGCCTGAAATTGCAGCAGCAGTTCGTTGGCCGCCATGCCGCCATCCACGCGCAGGCTGGCCAGTTCCAGCCCGCTGTCCGCGCGCATGGCCTGGACCACATCATAAACCTGAAAGGCGGCGGCTTCGAGCGCGGCCCGCGCCAGGTGTCCGCGCCCGGCATAGCTGGTGAGGCCGGCGATGATGCCGCGGGCATCGGGGCGCCAGTAGGGGGCAAACAAGCCGGAAAACGCCGGCACGATATAGACGCCGCCGTTGTCGGGCACGCTCCGCGCCAGGGCTTCGATCTCCGATGCGGAGCCGATCAACCGCAGCTGATCGCGCAGCCATTGCACCAGCGCACCGGTCACGGCGATCGAGCCTTCCAGCGCATACTGGGGCGCTTCGCCCTCGCGGCGGCAGGCCAGCGTGGTCAGCAGGCCGGCGCGGGATATGACCGGCCGCTCCCCGGTATGCAGCAGCAGAAACGATCCCGTACCGTAGGTGTTTTTGGCTTCTCCGGGCTGAAAGCAAAGCTGCCCGGCGAGCGCTGCCTGCTGATCGCCCACCAGCGCCCCCAGCGGCACGCCCCGCGCCGGCCCGCAGGTAATTGCTCCATGCCGCGCGGCCGAGGGCACAATCGCGGGCAGGCAGGCGCGCGGAACGGCGAAGGCCGCGAGCAGATCCTGGTCCCAATCGCCGGTGGCCAGGTTCATTAACTGCGTGCGGCTGGCGTTGGTGGCATCGGTGATGTGGCGGCCGGTCAGGCGCCAGGCCAGCCAGCTCTCGATAGTGCCGAATAAGGCATCGCCATTTTCCGACCGGGCGCGCGCCCCGGGCACATTTTCGAGCAGCCAATGGAGCTTGAGGCCGGAAAAATAGGTAGCCAGGGGCAACCCGGTGGCCGCGCGGAAGCGATCGGCGCCGCCGGCGCGCGCCATTTCCCGCACCAGCCCGTCCACCCGCGTATCCAGCCACACCAGCGCCGGATGGAGCGGCCGGCCGGTGCGCCGATCCCACAGCACCGTGGTTTCCCGCTGGTTGGCGATGCCGATGGCGGCCAGATCATCGGCGTGCAGCCCGGCGCGCGCCAAGGCTTCGGCGATGACGGCCTGGCAGTTGCCGAAAATTTCTTCCGGATCATGCTCAACCCAGCCCGGCCGGGGACAGAGCTGGCGATGTTCCTTTTGCGCCGCGGCCATCTGCCGTGCGGCGCGGTCGAAGATGATAAAACGCGTGCTGGTTGTGCCCTGATCGAGGGCGCCGATGAAATTTTTCATGCCGCAATGCCGGGAGGCTTTTCCGGCATGCTGATGATTATCGCTTGGGAAACCGGCGAGTCCACTTTTTTGTTTCGCGGCATGCCATCAGGCCTGAGCGACAAAAAAGAAAGAATATAGCCATCGGTCACCACGCCCGTATTATGGCTGCCCGCTCCAGACCGGCGTCACGCTGGATCCTATGCCGAAGCCCAGGCCGCCGCCGGCGACGACATCGCCGGGGAAATGATGCTGGGCGGTGACGCGCAAAATACAGATGGCGGCGGCCGTGCCGTAGGCCAGCCAGTGCAGCCAGGTCGCGTGAGGATAACTGCGGCTCAGGCTGGCGGCGATGGACCAGGCAGCCAGCGCATGGCCGGAGGGAAACGAGCTGCCGCCCACCCAGAAATGGCCCTCGCCCGAATCCTGATACGGCCGCTCGCGCTGAAAGGCGGTCTTGAGCACAAAGCCGATGATGGTGGCGTTGGCCGCGCTTTCGAGCGCATGCCAGCCCGCCTGGTTGCGATGCAGATGATGGCCCAGCCAGCCGTCAAAATAGAGAACCGCCCCGGCGCCCAGCATGGAGTTCATGGCGTAGTCGGAGGCGGTGCGGGAGCGGGAAATTTCGCTACTGGAGCCTTTCAAAAGATGAGCCGTGGAGGCGTCCGTGACGATCAGGCCGGTGAGCAGAGCGCCCATCATGGGCAGCATCTTCAGCTGCCGGGCTTTGAGATGAAAGGGCGCCATCCACAGATGCTTTTGATCGAGCAGAATCAGCTTCGGCGCCTGCCAGGGCGCAACGATATGCGATTGCCGCATGGCCGCGGCCACGGGATGCAAGCGCAGGCGCAGCAGGGTTGCAGCGTGCGGCATGGCGGGTGCGGCCGGTGGGTGGGGCTGAGCGAACAGCCCCGCGGGCAACAGGCAGAGAATACTGCCTGCGATCCATCGGCGCACAAGAAGGAAGCTTGATCGCAACATGATGCAGAGAACGGCGCCGGGCGCTGATTATGCTGGATGCACAGGACTCAACTGACAGACGCTGATCATTTTGCCGGACAAAATGTACATAAACCCACAGTGTACCGAGCCGGCGGCATCCTATCGCAGGACAAACCATGACCGCCTCACCGGCGCGGCCGATCATTCGCCCGGGTCAACCCGGTAATTGGGCGCTTCCTTGGTAATCACCACGTCATGCACGTGGCTTTCGCGCAGTCCGGCATTGGAAATGCGAATAAACCGGGCCTGGCTCTGCAACTCAGGAATGGATTGCGCGCCGGTGTAGCCCATGCCGGCCCGCAGGCCGCCGACCAGCTGCAGCACCAGCGCTTCCAGCGGGCCTTTATGCGGCACCCGGCCTTCGATGCCCTCGGGCACCAGTTTTTGCGAGCGATTGCGTCCGCGCTCATCTTCAAATGCCGGGGCATAGCGGTCGGAGCCCGATTGCATGGCGCCCAGCGAACCCATGCCGCGGTAGGTTTTAAACGACCGTCCCTGATAGAGAATGATTTCGCCCGGACTCTCATCAGTGCCGGCGAAAAGGCTGCCGATCATGACCGACTGCGCGCCGGCGGCCAGCGCCTTGGTAATATCGCCCGAGTATTTAATGCCGCCGTCGGAGACGATGGGGATGGCGAGCTGGCGCACCGCCTCCGCCTGGGCGGCGGCGGCAATGGCGGTGATTTGCGGCACGCCCACCCCGGAGACGACGCGCGTCGTGCAGATGGAGCCGGGACCGATGCCGACTTTAATGCCGTCGGCGCCGGCCTGGGCGAGGGCTTGCGCGGCTTCGGTGGTGGCAATATTGCCGGCCAGAACTTCCAGTTCCGGCAGGCTGGCTTTCAGGCGTTTTAACGCTTCGAGCACGCGGCTGGAATGGCCGTGGGCAGTATCGAGGGCCAGCGCATCCACGCCCTGGCGGGCCAGTTCCTGCGCCCGTTCCAGATAATCGCCGGTAGCGCCGACGGCCGCCGCCACGCGCAGCCGGCCATGGGCGTCTTTGGTGGCCAGCGGATATTTCCGCTTCTTCTGGATGTCTTTGACCGTGATCAGGCCTTTGAGGTTGTAATGATTATCCACAACCAGCAGTTTTTCCACCCGATGCTGATGCAGAATGCGTTCGGCCTCATCGAGCGTGGTGCCGACCGGCACGGTGATCAGATTGTCCCGCGTCATCACCTCGGAGATGGGAACATCGAGCCGGTTTTCGAAACGCAGATCGCGATTGGTCAAAATGCCCACCAGCTTGCCGTGGCGGGTCACCGGGACTCCGCTGATCTTGTACTTTTTCATCACCTCGAGCGCATCCTGGATCTTCTGCTCGGGCTCGACCGTGACCGGATCCACAATCATGCCGCTTTCCGAGCGTTTCACCCGGTCCACTTCCTCGGCCTGGCGCTGATCG
>JAKATS010000097.1 GCA_021818645.1 Acidobacteriota bacterium
TTGGAATACCAGCTTACGTAGGCATGCGGATGCGCCGCATCGCCGTTCCAGGCCAGACTGTGGGCGGTATACACGCCGGAATCCACCGGCGGATCGGCTTCAGTTTGCGGGGTGGTGAGTCCGCCTTCGAGAATGGGTTCGGAGGGGGTGGTGAGACTGTAAGTGCGAAGAAACCCTCCGCCTTCGCTGGAAGTAAGCGGCACGGAAAAACCGCAGACGGCGGCGGCGCTGGGATTGGTTTGCGTGCTCAGGGCAGTGCAGACCTGATCGGTCAACAGCAGCGCCGAGCCATTCAGGATGGGCAAGGCTTCCCGGGTATTGCCTTCCGGAATGGAAGGCACGGCCGGCTGGGTGGCCGTGGCCGCGGTGGCGGCGGAAATGGTGGGATAGATCAGGTGTGAAATCAGGACCGACGGATTGGGAACCAGTTCGCCGGTGGTTGACTGGTATAGATCGAGATTCAGCGGATTGGTGACATTGACGATCGCCGCACCTTCATCCCAGTAACCTAAATAGGCATAGGTGACAGGCGAACCGTTCACGGTTTCGGTATCGAGATGAATCTGATCCAGAAAAACCCGCTGATCGGCCCCGACCTTGAGCGTGTCGAAGGCGGTATTGGTGGCGGCGCCGATGCCCCAGGTGATGGGCTGCCCATTCAGGACGGCGCTGACGGGATGGCTGGGGTCGGTGGCATCAATGACGCGCAGATCGCCGGTAAACGGCAGGGTGGGGTAGGTGCTGCCATTCTGTTCGTTAGCGGCCTGGGATGCGGCTTCGGAGCCGGAGACCGCGGCCAGAATATAAATATGTCCGGGCGTATCCGCGCTGGGAATAATGGCTACGCTGTGCACGCCGAATCCCGGCGCATTCACGGGCCAGAATCCTAAAGAGACCGGCGCGGTGGGATTGGTAACGTCATACAGCTGCACACCGCCCGATGCATTCGTGGTTTGTCCGTTGTTGACGACGCAGGGGGCAACGGCCACGGCCAGAAGATCGCCCGAACCGGAAGCGTAAAAATCGGGGCTGGAGACCAGGGCGGCTTTCGCCTCCGGCTGAGCGGTGCCACCGGTACCGCCCAGCGTATAAAGAAGCTGCGGATTATTGGGATTGCTGAGATCCACAATTTTCACGCCCGTGGCCGGGCAGGCCGCGCCGGAAGCGCTCGGAGTGGTGGAGAGAGGACTGCCTTGTCCCAAGGTGCCCACAAATGCGAGATGGCCCTGCACGCTGACGGCGCCATTCTGGCCTTCCCCGCCCAAACTGTTTTGACCCACCACGGTGAGATCGGCTCCGGGAGGGGCGACGGTAATTCCCAAAGACGCCGGCGCGGTGATTTTGGGTGTGGGAGAGCTATCTACGGCCTCAATGGAGAAAAAGTATTCACCCGCGGCCGTGGGTGTGCCAGAAAGAATGCCGGACTCGCTCAGGGTCATGCCGGGCGGCAAGGCACTGGTGCTGGTCAACTGAAAAGTGACCGGAGCCACGGTGTCGCTGCCGGCAGCGCCGACATTGGTCTGGAAACCGAAGGCATAGGGCACGTTCTCCACGCCCGCGGGTAAAAAGTCAAACCCACCCAGGGGATTGGCCAGGGTGGTGATGGTGAACGGGGTCTTGCTTTTTTTAGCAGCAACGAAATTAGAGCCGCCGCTGCTGCCGCAGGCTGCCAGCCCAAGGGCGCCGATGACCAATATGCAGAAGGCAGCCCATTTGCGCCTGCACGACCAGCCTAGAGACTCGAAACAATGCATCCGTTTTCCCAGATATTCAGCGTATGCGATGCGATTCCGGCCCAGGTTGCGGGCCCAGTCATTCGCCCAGCCCCGACACGAACCTTCTTGGTAGTGTAGCTGAAAAGGCCGGAATTTCCGTCAGGAACAGAACGGCGACGGGGAAAAATTGTGCGGATTTAAGCCGATTTCCATCGCCGGCGCCACCATCCGGCAGCCCTGAACCCACCCCGGCGGCGCGAACGGCGCAGCAAAAGAGCGTCCCGCCGGTATTACACTTCCTGCCGGCGGGTACGCGCCAGCCGCTCTTCCGCTTTTTTAAGGACGATGCGTTCGGCTTCTTCCTGGGTCGCGGCCGAGCCGCGGGCGATATTGGCCCCGGGAGATACGTTATCCGCCTTGCAGTAAAAAACGTCCCCCAACTGATAGGAAACCAGGTGGATCTGCCAGGGACCGGAGGTGACCTGGCGTTCGCGATAATGTTGCGGTTTCATGATTGCATCGGCTTGGCGGGGGCGGCGCCGCGTTCCACTGGCGCGCCCACCAGATTGCCCCATTCCGTCCAGGAGCCGTCGTAATTGGTCACCTGATCGAAGCCCAGCAGATAACGAAATACAAACCAGGTGTGGCTGGAGCGTTCGCCGATGCGGCAATAGGCGATGACCGGCTGCTTGCCGTCAATCGCCTCGGCGCCATAAAGCGCGCGCAATTCATCGGCGGATTTGAACGTACCGTCGTCGTTGCAGGCTTTGCTCCAGGGAATATTGCGGGCGCCGGGAATATGGCCGCCGCGCTGGCAGGTTTCCGGCAAGCCCGGCGGGGCGAGAATTTCACCCGTGAATTCCTGCGGACTGCGCACATCCACCAGAGCCGCCGATTTTTTCTGTACCGCGCCCTGTACCTGGGGCAGAAAGGCGCGCAGCGACAGATCAGAAGCCTGCGCCCGGTAGGGGACAGGCGGGTAGGAGGGTGTATCCGTGGTTAATTCACGGCTGTCGGCGAGCCATTTTTTACGGCCGCCATTGAGGATGCGAATGTCTTTGTGGCCGTAAATCTTGGCCTGCCAGAAAGCCCAGGCGGCAAACCAGTTATTGCTGTCGCCATAGAGCACCACGGTCGTTTCGGGACTGATGCCGGAGCCGGACATCAGCTTCTCAAATCCGGCCCGGGAAAGAATGTCACGCTGCACGGTATCGCAAAGCTGCTGGTTCCAGGCCCAGGCAATGGCGCCGGGGATGTGGCCCTCATTGTAGCTATTGGTATCCACATCAACCTCGACCAGCCGGACTTTGGGATCTTTGAGGTGCTGCTCGACCCAATCGGCACTGACGAGAACTTCCGGATGGGCATATTGACTCATGTGATCGGCTCCTGTGAAAAAAATCCGTGATTCGAGTTTTAGATAGCCGGAGCGGGCGGGCAGGAGGGTGAAATTCGCATCCGGCCCGAGGCGCCGGAGCGAAAAACCTGGCGAAAGATCATCTCCAACGCGGTTCTTCACCCCGGACAGCGGAACGGCTACATCAGCCCGCTGTGCAGCAAGTGAAGATTACGCTTAGAGAATGCCGCATGAGTCCATTTTAGTGCGGAGGCGTCGGGCGGGTCAATGCGATGTACTCGTCAATGAACACATGGATTAAAGATGCGAATTCATGGCGCCGGATGCCCAGGTAAGCTGATGGGTGGCTGAAACTACAGTCGCTTTCCAGGCGTGCAGGATCGCCAGGCTGGCAAATCCGGCCAGGATGCCGATCCGATGTCCGATGATGACATTATTAAGGATGGGGCGCCGGACGAGGTGGGCTTTTCCACCTGCTCAAATACGGTGGGACCTAGACTGCTGAAAATGATGGGCAGGCCGACCAGCATACCGACCAGGCCGGTGAAGGGTAATGATACCGCCTTCGGCCAGCGGCGCAGTTTTTTTATGCTGCATGCACAACAGAGATGCAGATGCCGGTCACATCGGCCAAAATAATATCAGCGCGAGAGTGGCGGAACTGGCAGACGCCCTGGATTTAGGTTCCAGTGCCCGCAAGGGCGTGGGGGTTCGAGTCCCCCCTCTCGCACCAATCACCATTTCTAGCTGTACCGGATCGCAGGTGAAGCATGATTTGTTTATCTACAATCCGGCGCAGGCGGGTTGCGTGCGGACTGGTTCTGGCCGGGGGGCTGGCATGGAGCAGCCATGCATGGGCAAAAGACAAACCGCGGCCGCATCGCCCAACCCCGCAACCCCTGTATGTGCCCGCGTACCGGATGGTGCACGCCGGCCTGCGCCGGGCTGCCCTTGATTACGATTGGAGATCCAAACCCACACGGCGGCAGAAAAGTTTTTCCTGGAAAGACCGCATCTGGATGGCTGGGCAAGTTAATCTGATAACCCAGACGCATGGCCGGTTTCCCGCCGCCTACAGCGGGCCGTTGAGTTTTTTGCCGGTGCCCCAGACCGCGACTTCTTATGTCACCACCTTATTCACCGGCGTGCGCCTGACGCCGCATCTGGAATTTCTTTATGACGAGGAATACGCCGGCGGCAGCGGGCTTTCCGGCTCCGTGGGGCTGGCCGGATTTACCAATCTCGACGCCGTGCGGGCGGCCGGCGGCATCAATCTGGGCGTGAACCCCTACCCGGCGCGGGCCATGCTGCACCTGATTGTGCCGCTGGGCCGGCAGGAGATCCCAAACACGCCCAATTATCTGGAACTGGCCCGCCATCTGCCGCAGCGGCGGGTCGAGATTTATTTCGGTAAATTCACCCTGCCCGATTTTTTCGACCGCAATGCCTACGCCAGCTCCGATCATTCGCAATTCATGAACTGGACGGTTGATAACAATGGCGCCTGGGATTACGCCGCCAACACCCGCGGCTACACTTATGGCATTTATACGGAACTGGACGAGCCCAACTGGACTCTGCGCTATGCGGAAACATTAATGACCAAACTGCCCAACCAGATGCAGCTCAGCCTGCGGCTGGGAACCTACCGCGCTGAAAACGCCGAAGCCGACTGGAATTACGCGCCCGCGGAAAACGGCAAACTCCGCCTTCTGGCCTTTTACGACCATGCCCGCATGGGCAGCTTCAACAGCGCAATCGCCGCCTGGCAGGCCGGCCTGACGCCCATACCGGAAGTCAGCGCCGTGCGGCGGCCCAGCGGGGAATACGGCCTGGGGCTGAACTGGCAACAGCGGGTGGGGCGCGACCTGGGGCTTTTCATGCGCGCCGGCTGGAATAATGGCCGCAATGAAAGTTACAGCTATACGGAAGTCAACAACACCGTGCTGGCCGGGGCGCAGATTTCCGGCCACGCCTGGGGCCGGCGAAAGGATCATATCGGATTCGCTTTTGTATCGAACGGCATTTCCCGTGCGCATGCACAATACCTGGCCGACGGCGGACTCGGCTTTCAGCTGGGCGATGGCGGGCTGAGCTACGGCCGGGAACAGATTGTTGAAGCTTATTACAATCTGCATCTGTGGCACGGAATCTCCATTGCGCCCGACCTGCAGAATATTCATAATCCCGGCTACAACCGGGTGCGCGGACCGATAACCGTGTTTGGCTTGCGCATGCATCTGCGGTTCTGATGCCTGGTGGCGGAGCCGCTTATTAACGCCATGAAACCAACCCTTTCTTCACGTCTTAACATCATCGTAGTCGTGACCGCCATTCTCTGTATCCGGCTGGCGGCTCAGTCTCCCGCATCCTCGGCGCGGACGTTTTACGTGAATTGCGCCCATGGCCATGATCATGCCAACGGCATCAGGCCCGCCACGGCCTGGCGCACGCTGGCGCGCGCAAACCGCACGACATACCGGCCGGGCGATCAATTGCTGCTGGCGCTCAACCAGACCTGCCGGGGGCAAATCCGGCCGCGTGGTTCAGGATCACCCGGACATCCGATTGTTCTCAGCGCCTATGGCCGCGGGCGGCGGCCGCTCATTCAAGCGGGCCATCTGCGATGGGCGATCAAATTAAGCGACCAGAGTTATTGGCGGATTGAACATTTGCGCACTCGGGGCGGCGATCCCTACGGCATCTGGATCACAGGCCGCAAGCCTGGCCTGATCATGCAATCCATTGATTTGTACCGGGTCAGCCTCAGCCATGTCCACGGCCAGCCCGGGAAAAAAGCCAGCGGCCTGCTGGTCATGCAGCCGCAAGGCCGGGGCGAGCGTCTGGAACGGGTGCGGGTGGATCGCGTAACCGCGCGGCATACCACCCAGTGGGCGGGCATTTATCTGGCCGGGGCGCGGTTCAGCGGCCCCGAGGGCCCGCGCGGCCGCGAGCTGGTGGTGCGCAATTCGGTGGTGCGCGGGGTGGGCGGCGATGGGATTGTGATTTTTGTGG
>JAKATS010000274.1 GCA_021818645.1 Acidobacteriota bacterium
ACCTGGACGGGCGTGTCCGATCAGGGGCCGCGTTTTGTCTTTGTCCTGCGCTCCCGCGGCGCCCGGCTCAGCGGCTATATGGTCGGACTTACCGGCAAGCACTTGCCGCTGGCGCATCCGCGGATCAAGGGCAACCGCATTTCCGGCGCCATTCATACGCAGTGGCAGGGCTCGCCTTTGACGCTTGATGTCAGCGGCCGGCTCAAAGCCGGCAAACTGCAGATGCAGATCGCCACCGACGACGGCAGCTGGAGCACCGAAGACATCATGCACAAGCTCAAGCCGGGAGAAAAAGCACCCCGGCCGAACGCCAACGGGGCGCCGGGCAGCGATAACGGCGATTCCAGCGATTAAAACGGAGACCCGAGCCCTCCGCACCCTTCCGTTACAATGTAAAGTCAGGCCGCCAGGCGCACGCCGTGCGCTGACGGGCGGCTGCGTCTTTTTTTATGGCTGAATCCCGCATTACTCCCCGCACTCAGGATTTCGCGGCCTGGTATCAGGACGTGGTCCTCGAGGGCAACATGGCCGAGCCGGCCGAAATCGTCAAAGGCTGCATGGTGATCAAACCCAACGGCTATGCCGTGTGGGAGCTGCTGCAGCGCCAGCTCGACGACCGCTTCAAGGCCAGCGGCCACGAAAATGTCTATTTCCCCATGCTGATTCCCGAAAGCTTTCTGCACAAGGAAGCCGAGCATGTGGAGGGTTTTTCGCCCGAGCTGGCGGTGGTCACCATTGCCGGCGGGGAAAAACTGGCCGAGCCGTATGTGCTGCGCCCCACGTCAGAAACCATCATCGGCCATTTCTTTGCCCGCTGGATTCGAAGCTGGCGCGACCTGCCGCTGTTGCTGAATCAGTGGGCCAATGTGATCCGCTGGGAATTGCGCACCCGCATGTTTCTGCGCACCACCGAGTTTCTCTGGCAGGAGGGCCACACCGCCCACGCCAACCACGAGGAAGCCCTGGCCGAAACCCTGCGCATTCTCGACATTTACGCCGAGGTCGCCGAACAGGTGATGGCCATGCCCGTGATCAAAGGCATGAAGACCCAGGGAGAAAAATTCGCGGGCGCGCTGCGCAGCTACTCCATAGAAGCCATGATGCAAAACGGCTTGGCCCTGCAGGCGGGCACCAGCCACGATCTGGGGCAGAATTTCGGCAAAGCCTTCGATGTGAAATTTCAGAACCGCGAAGGCGGCCTGGACTACGTCTGGCAGACGAGCTGGGGAGTCAGCACCCGGCTGATCGGCGGGCTGATCATGAGCCATTCCGACGACAAGGGACTGGTGCTGCCGCCGCGGCTGGCGCCGGTTTCCGCCGTCATCGTGCCCATCTTCCGCAAGGAAGAAGAGAAAAACGCCGTGCTGACCGCGGCCCAGACCCTGCATCAGGCATTCACCCGGCAGGGAGTGCGGTCCAAAGTGGATGAGCGGGAAGGCCTGACGCCCGGCGCCAAATTTTTTCACTGGGAGCGGCGCGGCATTCCGCTCGTCATCGAGCTCGGCCCGCGCGATCTGGCCGCCGGCCAGGCCGTGCTCAAGCGCCGCGACACGGGAAGCAAACAACCGATGCCGATGGGCGAACTGCCCGCGCGCGTGACCACGGAACTGGAGCAGATGCAGCGGGATCTGTTCGCCGCCGCCCAGGCGCGCCTGGCCGCGAACACGGTACGCGCCAGTTCGCTGCAAGAAGTGGAAGAAATTCTGGCGCCGGTCACGGCGGAAAAAGGCGGCGGCAAATTTGTGCTCGCCCATATTCAGGATCAGGCCGCCTGCGAAGAGGCGCTGAAAAAATTCAAGGCCACCATCCGCTGCATACCCATGCAGGACCTCGCCGACGGCCCCGGGCCCTGCATCGTCACCGGCGCGCAGGTCGAGCGCCGGGCGGTGATTGCCCGGGCGTATTGATTGGTTCAGCCTGAAGCTTCGCCTACACATGTAAGAAGGCCGATGTTGAATTTTGGCCATTGATTTGCTCTGATTCTCATGTGCCTGGCCTGTCAATGGAGGAACCATGCAATGCAGAACAAGCCTTAAATGGAGCGGCATCGCCGGCGCATGCGCGCTGGGACTGATGCTGATTTCGGCCCTGCCCGCCCAGCGCATCAGCCGGCTGCGTCATGCCGCCCAGGCGTTTCGAGCCATCAACCGGGCGCCCGATGGCGGCATTCCGCGCGAGATTCTCGAGCATGCCCAGTGCGTCATGGTGGTTCCCGGGCTGAAAAAAGCCGGCTTCATCTTTGGCGGCAGCTTCGGCCGCGGGGTGGTCACCTGCCGCACCGGCCGCAGCTGGTCGGCCCCGCTGTTTGTGACCCTGGGCAGCGGGAGCTGGGGGCTGCAGATCGGCGCCCAGGAAGAAGACCTGGTGCTGATCATCATGAATAAAGCGGGTGAAAAATACCTGCTGCGGGACAAATTTTCCATTGGCGGCGATCTTTCCGCCACCGCCGGTCCGGTGGGCCGCAATTTTTCCGCCCAGACCGACGCGCTTCTGCACGCCAAAATGCTGGCCTATTCCCGCAGCCGGGGATTGTTTGGCGGCATTACGCTGAAGGGTGGAATTATCAAACAGGACCCGGGCGCCAACCGGCAGTTCTATGGCCGGGTTCCGCCCAGCCGCATTCTGGGCGGCGCAGTGGCCCCGCCGGCCGACGCACGGGCGTTCATTGATGAAGTGGCTGCCGCGGCAAAGTAAAGTTATCGTCTGATTGCAGCTGCGAGCAGACCATAAACGCTGATGTCATTCCGGCCGGGCACATAGACCCGGCCCGCGGCCACCAGCGGGGAGGCGAATTTGACTTCCCCGCCGGGGGTGTCGCGGCGAGGATGCTTGCGGCTGCTGTAGAGCTGGCGGCCGATGTTGATGGCGCTATAGGCCCGCAGCACCGGCGGCTGATCGAATCCGCTGGCCCGATAGGCGCCTAACTGCAGCACCCATACGATGCCATTCCGGCCGCCGTCGGCCGAAACCACCGGGGTCGCGCCGGGATAATAAAATTTCGCCTGGGATTCGGCCACCGGCCGGGCGGTGATTTTTCCATGCCATACGCGAAACTGCCGCATGCGCTCGCCCGCCGGCGCAAAATACAAATTGCCGTTCCAGAAGGCCGGATTGCCCCACATGCCGCCGATCGCATGGGGAAGGCTTTCCACGATCCGGTCGCGGCCGACGCCTGCGCCGCCCAGATGATCGCGGTTCAACAGATAAATGGTTCCCCCCTTGCCGGCCTGTACCAGCAGTTTTCCCGGCAGCAGCACCGGCCCGCCCGAGCCCAGATCTCCGTCGCGCAGGTTCAGCGCGTGGTGATTCCAGGGGGTGAATTCGTCGAGCACGGCGAGCCGGCCCGCGCGATAGCCCAGCCGCAGCACGCTGTCGCCGTAGTCGGGCCGCGGCGGGCGAGACGCCGCATCAAAGGCTCCATTGCCGATGGCGGCATAGATGTGCCCGGCGCGACCGGCAGCCAGCCCCGCTCCGCTTTGCCAGATGCCGCCGTCGTTGCCATCCGGGCTGGGGGTAAAGACGGCCGTCTGCCGCAGCGTATCGGCGTTATAAGCCAGCACCCAGCCATGGTAGGGAATGGCATCGCAGGGCGCGGCGAAGGCGATATAAACCTGACCGTTGCTTAACAACAGCGCCGCCCGCGCGTTGTTGCGCCGGGGATCGAAAAAAACCCGGCCGTTGCGGCTGCCATCGCCTGTGCCCGGCGCCGAGGCCCGGATGGCAACCGGCCCGCTGAACAACTCGCGCCCGGTGGCGAGATCAAGAGCATGGAGCTGCTGGAGATAGCGAACCCCATGCGTTGCGGCGATGCGGGTGCGCGAGACCACATAGATCGCATGCCGCCGCAGGCTGATGACCGGCGTGGCCGTAATGCCCACCTGGGGCGTGATCTGATCGCAATGCAAATCGCCAGCCGGAACCGTAGTTATGCCCCGCGCCGGATGGGTGAAATGAACCTGCCAGAGCGGCGTCCGCGGTTGGCCGGCGGCGTCGAAGGCATAGACGCTGTCGCCTTCGGTGGCGACAAATATCACATTGCGGTAACCGCGCCCGGGGAGAAACAGGTGTGAAACATATAAAGGCTGGGCGTAAACCTGACCATCCACATGCAGGCTGAACAACTTGCCGAAATCCCGGGGATTGACATTGGCCGGCGTGAGCCGGGTTTCGTGGAGATTGGCGCTGGTGCGGCGCCGGTTATACTGCCCGGTCAAAACATAGAGACGAGACGGAGTGTTCCGGGCAAACGCGATCCAAGCCAGGCCGCCAACAATCCATCCGGAAAGGAAAATTGACCGCGCCGCACTTGCCATTCCTTTTATTGTACGCGGCGCGCAAAAGACTCAGCCGCGGGCGTGGCCCAGTTTGCGGAAGCTATCCTCAATTTCTTCCAGCGACCGGCCCTTGGTTTCCGGCACCAGCCACAGGCAGAACAACATGGCCGCGATGCTGAGAATGGCGAACAGCAGGAAGGTGTGCACCGAACCCAGCTTGTCGAGCAGCGATAAAAAGGTCACCGTCACCACCCAGTTGGCGAACCAGTTGGCAAAGGTGGCGAGGGACATGGCCGCGCCGCGGATCTTGGTGGGATAAATTTCCGACAGCATCAGCCATACCACCGGGCCCAGGCTGATGGCGAAAAATACGATATAAAGCAGCACTCCGACGAAAACCGCCAGCCCATGATGATGCTGGGCGAAGGAATAGCCCACGTAGCCCAGCATGGCCGCCTGACCCAGGCAGCCGACCAGCAGCAGCGGCTTGCGCCCCAGCCGGTCAATCAGCAGGATGGATACCACGGTGGCCAGCACATTGACCACGCCGATGCCGACGGTGCCCAGAATCGCCACCCGGGCGGAGGAAAAACCGGCGTTGCGCAGGATGGTGGGCGCGTAATAAATGATGGTGTTAATGCCGGTAATCTGCTGAAAAACCGCCAGCCCCACCCCGATCCAGACCGCGGTCCGGAAGCCGGGCCGGAACAGCTCGCTGAATTTGCCGGTTTCCTCGCGCAGCACCCGCTCGACATCGGCCAATTCCTGCTGCGCCTCGTCTTCGCGGCCCAGCCGGCGGAAGTTGTTGAGCGCGTCTTCGCGGCGGCCTTTTTTGGCCAGCCAGCGCGGGCTTTCCGGCAGAAACAGCATGCCGATGACCAGCACGATGGCCGGCAGCACCGCGCTGATGAACATCATGCGCCAGTCTTTATGCGCGGCCAGGGCATAATCCACCCCGTAGGCCACCACGATGCCGACCGTGATGGCCAGCTGATTCAGCGACACCAGCGCGCCGCGGATGCGCGCCGGCGACATTTCCGAAATATAGAGCGGAGTCAGCATCGAGGCCACGCCGATGCAGCCGCCGACCAGAAAACGCGCGGTCACGAAGGTGGCCAGCCCGGTTGAAAGCCCGGTCCACAGGGAAAAGGCGCCGAAACAAACGCCGGTCGCCAGCAGCACCGATTTGCGGCCCAGCCGGTCGGTCAGCCAGCCGCCCAGCGCCGCCCCCAGCATCGCCCCCAGCAGCACCACGCCGACCGCCATTTCGAGCTGGGTGTCGGAAAGCCGGAAGGAGGATTTAAAAAAAAGCTGGGCGCCGGAAATGACCGCAGTGTCGTAGCCGAACAGCAGGCCGCCCAGCGCGGCAGTCGCGGCGGTCAGAAACACCATGGCTTTCGGCGAAAGCCCGGAGGGCGGTTGCGTTGCGGTAGTTTTCGGCATGGAAGGTTCTCGCTCGGCGCGCCGGGGCGCCGAGTAATTGGACCATAATTGCCGGGGAAAAGAAAGCGGCAGAGGCATGAGGCCGCGCGGCCACACCCTGAAGCCACGGCCAAAGAAAACGGCGCGGCCTGGCCGGCCGCGCCGCGTACTGTCTCCCAATTTTTGCGGATGTTTACAGGACGTTGACGTTTTCAGCCAGCAACCCCTTGGGCCCCTGCTTCACCTCGAACTCCACCGGCTGGCCTTCGGCCAGCGTGCGATAGCCGCCGCTTTGAATGGCGCTGTAGTGAACGAATACATCTTCTCCGCTCATGCGTGTGATGAATCCGTAGCCTTTTACGTTATTGA
>JAKATS010000021.1 GCA_021818645.1 Acidobacteriota bacterium
TGATCTCCCCCGGCGTCCGGGAATTTGATGCATCCACAATCGCCTGGCGCATCGAACAGGGAGATTTAAAGCGGGAGTTGAATCTCCCCGGACCCGGAGCGTTATTTGAGGCTTGCTGGGCCCGTGCCACGGCGCATGCGGAAGCTGCCGTTGCCTGCCATCCCATCCATGATGTAATTCATCCGTGGCTGATCCGGCTTTGCTCCGTCTTCCTGGATCAGGGCATATCCTGCTGGCCGATGCCGCATCGCCATCGGGGCCTTTATGAGAGCGCACGCGGGCTATTTTCCCGGCGCGGGTGTATTTTTCCCCAATATCTACAGGGTCTCGATCGGACATTCCGCCGGCAGGCGGATCTTTGCTATTCCGCTGCCGATGTGGTGCTGGAATATCTGCATGACACTGGTTGTGTCGAAGCCGATTGGCAGCGAGTCATCACATCCGAATTACAGGCGCTGCCAGGTTGGGCTGGTTTAATCCATCAGCTTGAAAAAAATCCGGCATTGGCGCCGCATCACCCTCTTCCCTGCTCTCTGATGGATTATCTGGCGGTACGGCTTACCATGACACGGGTTGCGGCGCTCCGGGTCGTGGCGGATGTGGCGGCAGAACCTGAACTGTGGAAAACGCCGGCCAACCGGCGGCTGAGCCGGGCGGCCCGCATTTATGATGCTGCCCGGGTGCTCCGGCTCACCCCCGATGAGATCCGTCAGTTTTCAGATTCAGAATGGACAGCGTTTACCAGGGAAGTCAACGCCTGCAATGGCCTGGAGCGGCGCCGGATTCTGCATCTGGCCTATGAGCGCAATCATGAGCGTGAGATGCTTCGCAGCCTGGCCAGCCATCGCCAATACTCACGCCTCGAGAAACCCGCGGCCCGGCCGGCGGCGCAGATATTTTTCTGCATAGACGAACGCGAAGAATCCATGCGCCGCGCCCTGGAGGAAATCAGCCCTCGCCTGGAAACCTACAGCACAGCGGGCTACTTTGGCGTCGCGGTCCATTTTCGCGGCATTGATGACAGTCATGGCACGGCCCTCTGCCCGGTACAGGTCACGCCCGAACACGCCATCGTCGAACACTCCAGGTCCGAAGACAACCGCTTGCTGGAAAGCCGCCGTTCGCGCCGCAAAATGCTGGGATTGTTCTTGCGCAATTTCCTGATTTCATCCCGGACGCTGGTGCGCGGATGGTTTACGACCTTCGTGCTCGGCTTGTTGTCTTTGATCCCATTGATCGGTCAGTTGCTGGCGCCGCGGCGGTATGCCCTGATCCTCGCCTGGCTGCAGCGGCGCCTGCTCCCGCAGCCGCGGACGCAACTCGCCATCCGACGCACCCCGGATTCATCCAATACCAGCTCCGGTTTGTTATCGGGTTTCACCGCGGATGAAAAAACCGAACGGATTGCCGCCGTATTTCGCCCGGCCGGACTGACCGGAAACTTTGCCCGTTGCGTGATCATTCTCGGCCACGGCTCGACCAGTCTCAATAATCCGCACGAATCAGCTCATGATTGCGGGGCCTGCGGCGGGCGCCGCGGAGGGCCGAATGCGCGGCTCTTTGCCGCCATGGCCAATCAGCCGCACATTCGCGAGCGTTTACGGCTTCAGGGTATCGCCATCCCCGCGGACACCTGGTTCATCGGCGGCTTTCACGATACCTGCAGCGATGAGATCGAGCTTTTCGATCTGGATGCGATTCCCCGCTCGCATCAGGCGGATCTTCGCGCCATCCGCGCTGATTTGAACACCGCCCGGGCCCGGAATGCGCACGAGCGCGCCCGGCGCTTCGCATCTGGTTTTTCCCGTGCGGATGTCGAGTGGGCATTGCGCCATGTCCGGGCGCGCAGCGAACATCTCGCCCAGCCGCGGCCTGAATACGGCCATTGCACCAATGCGGTGTGCATCATTGGCCGCCGTAGCCTGACCCGCAATCTGTTTCTCGACCGGCGCGCTTTTCTGGCATCCTACGATGCGGTCCAGGACGCGGATCAAAGCAGCCTCGCCGCCATATTGGCCGGTGTCGTCCCGGTCTGCGCCGGCATCAGCCTCGAATATTATTTTTCGTACGTGGATAACTACCGCTACGGCTGTGGCACCAAGCTTCCCCATAACATTACTAGTTTGATGGGTGTCATGGATGGCCACGCCAGCGACCTTCGCACCGGCTTGCCTTTGCAGATGGTCGAGATTCATGAACCGGTCCGCATACTTTTTGTCATCGAAACATCCCCCGACCGGCTGCGCCCGGTGCTGGCAGCCAATCCCGGCTTGCAGCGGTTGGCCGATAACCGATGGATTCGGATCGCAACCATTGATCCCGGCTCCGGACGCGTGCACGTGCTCCGCGAGGGCAGATATGAGGAATTTCATGAACGAACGGAACGGCTGCCTGTCGCCCTCAGTTCCGTCGAATGGTACTCCGGCCAGGTCCATCATTTGCCTATGGCCTGGATTCACCCCCTGCAGCACGTAAGGGAAAAACTGGCGTGAACATTCCCCAGGCTGTTCTGATCGGGGTGGTACTGGCGCCGGGTGTGGTTTTTGCCGCCTTGGCATTATTGTGGCTGCTGGGCTGCACGCCCGGTGAAAAATTTTTAACCCGGTTGTCGTCCGCCATCTATCTCGGCGGCACGGCCGGTATCGCGGTGCTTTCATGGGCCCTGCTGGTGTCCAAAAAGGCACCCATGAAAATCGTACTTCCCCTGGGGAATTGGTACGCTGTCGGCCATGACCATTTTCCGCTTGTGCTCATGGTGGACCGTCTTTCATTGCCTTTTCTTGCCCTTTCCGTGGTGCTCTCGGGACTGATCGGGCATTTTTCCGCAACTTACCTGCATCGCGAGCCGGGTTTTCTTAGGTTTTATCTGTTGCTTCATCTGTTCGCGTTTGGATCTTTTCTGGCTTTTGCCGCCGGCTCGTTCGACCTGCTCGCCGTTGGCTGGGAGATCGTGGGCATCACGTCGGTTCTGTTGATCGGATTTTTTCAGCAGCGCCCGGCGCCGGTGGAAAATGGGCTGCATGTTTTTGGTATTTATCGTGTCTGCGACATTGGGCTGTTGGCCGCCATTTTCTTCCTTCACCATTGGGCGGGATCCACGTCGTTGTCTCGCGATTTTTCGCAACTGCACGGCATGCCGGTTTTTGTGATTTGCTTTCTCTTGCTGTTTGCGGCGAGCGGGAAAGCCGCTCAGGTTCCCTTTTCCGGCTGGCTGCCGCGCGCCATGGAAGGGCCTACCCCATCCAGCGCCGTTTTTTATGGCGCCATTTCCATCCACTTAGGCGCGTATCTTCTGCTGCGGGCGGAGCCGCTGCTGGCGCTTTCGCCGCTCGCGTCCGCTGGCGTGATCCTGATCGGCGGCCTGACCGCTCTTCATTGCACCCTGGCCGGCCGCGTCAGCGCCGATGCTAAAACCTCGCTGGCCTACGCCACGCTGACTCAGGTAGGCCTCATATTCATCGAAATCGGGCTGGGATGGCAATGGCTGGCTATCGTTCACATGCTCGGCAATGCCATCTTCCGCACCCTGCAATACCTGCGGGCGCCGTCCCTGCTGCACGATTATCACCAGATGTATGCCGCTTCCGGCTGCGAAAAACACGATGATGTCGTGCCCCCTCGAACGGGAACGCCTGGACAATTCCAGTTACTGCTTTATCGCTGGGCCTTTGATCGCGGGCATCTCGATACCATCCTCGATCGCGGGGTGATTGCGCCTTTGCTTCGGGTTTCCCGATATTTGATGAACCTCGATCACAGGGAATCCTCCGGCTCCAGGGTTCAGCCGCATCTCACCCTCCCATTCGCGTCCGGACCGCTGGTTGAGGAGAATCCCGAATGACCTTCTCGCATCTTCCGTCGGCGCGAACTCTCATATGGGCTGCGGTGGCAATTCCCTGGCTGGGAGCGTTGCTTGCAACCGTAGGGCGGCGGCATGTGCGCCTGCTGGGCTGCTTTGCCGCGGCCGTGCCGGCCCTGATATGTATGATTCTGCTTTGGCATGCGCCCCGGTATAGTGCGTGCTTCGATGCGCTCGCCCTGCTATACACCTGCTTGTGTTTCGCTGTTTTCGTGTTGCTTCCCCGCCGCGATTGCACATGGTTCAATGTCAGCGGCATACTCTTCCTTTTGGGCTGCACTCTGCTGGCGTATTGGACCAATAATCTTTTGATTCTGGCTGCGGCCTGGATGCTCTCATCCGTGCCCTTTTTAACCGTTGCCTGGTTGGGCTCCCGGCCCTGGCGTCCGCGGGCTGGGTTGTTGTTTTCCAGCCTGGCCCTGGCGGTTGCTCTTGCCTGGCTCTGGGTGCGCAGCCGGACTTTTACCATGTCCGCGCTCCCGCGTCATGCTTTTGCCGGCGCTCTGGTCTTCTGGCTTCTTGCGCTCGCGGTCATATTGCGCAAAGCGATGGTCCCCGGCCGTGCCTGGGTCACGGAGATTGCGGAAACAACATCGGCCATGCCCGCGGCCCTGTTATTGAACGAACATATTGGGGCTTTGCTGATGATCAAATGGATTGTGCCGCTGGCTCCGCATACCGGCTCGCGATTTCCCATGCTTGCCGATATTGCCCTGATGGCCGCGCTCTATTTCGCCATCCGGGCACTCAGTGAAAATTCCCCCCGGCGATTGCTGGCGCTTTTAACCATCACCCAATCGGCGTGCATTTTGAGCGGGCTGGCGAGCGGAACGGCGTCCGGCACCGCCGGAGCCCTGATTCATTGGATCGTGGTGTCCGTCACTTCGGTTGGACTGTTTGCCATCCTGCGTCTTCTGGAAGTCCGTTTTGGCGGCCAACTCTCGGTGCGTCGTCATTATGGTCTGGCGGAACATTCTCCGCGTCTGGCCGTATTCTTCGCGATTTTCGCGCTGGCATTCATTGGTTTACCCGGCACGCTTGGCTTTGTTTCGCAGGATTTATTGAACCACGGCGCGCTCGAATCGCATCCCTGGATTGGCCTACTGCTGCCGATTGCAACCGCCATGAACGCCATCAGCATGTTTCGATTATTCACACGGCTGTTCCTGGGCAAACGCCGTACCGGCATTACGGTTATGGCCGATGCATTGCCGGGCGAGCGATGGGCGCTTATCGCCGGAGTGCTTTTTATTGTCCTGGGTGGTTTGTTCCCGCAAGTGATTCTGCGGCAATCGTCTGCTGCTCTGATTGGAAACCCATCACCTGGCATTCATCGGATGAAGCGGCCGTGGCCCGCTGCTATGCGTAGTGCTTCGTTTCACAGGACTAAAACGGATAAATCCCGGGCATGAATACGAATGTCAGCAAGCTGACGGCCGCATAAGCCCACCCCACCCGGCGCAGGTGGCGCGGTGATGGTGGATAAAAGAAAATAAAAAGATCCAGGATAAATACCGGCAGCAGTACGCGGGCAACCGTCATGCCATGGCGCGTCGCCAGCAAACCTGCCAATCCCGCGCCGCATGGCAGAAGTAATGACGCCATGGCCGGCTTGAGGTCATGATATTTCGTTCGATTGATCAACCCCCGCACCGCGAAAACCGCGGAAACTAGCACGCATGCCCAGAGCAGAGTCAGGCGCAGCGCCGGCGCTATAGGCACGCCGGCCGCCAGGGCCACCGGCATAGAGCAGGAAACCAGCGCCACCGTGGCCAGAACTTCACCCCATAGGCGGCGTTCATAACCTCTCAGCGCCAGGCCCAGCGCCGCCACTCCCAGCCCGGTTGGCAAACACATGGCCATGCGTAATCCGGCGTTGCTTCCATACCAGATCCAGACCCAGCCGCCCAGGACAATCGCCGACAAACCGCCGATCAGCCAGCCCGTCAGAGCGCCGGCCTGTTGTCGGGCGCGGGATCCGCGCCGGCCCAGCCAGAGCAACCATGGCTCATGCAGCCAGAAACCGGCGAGAAAAATGATCGTCAGGGCCGCCGCGCTCCCATCGGCATGACCCGCCAGCCAGGCTGAGAGCAGTGGGAAGCCAAGTTGGCCGTAAGCGCCATGTTCGCGCGGAAGTTGCCAGATTTGCCAGCGCGGCCGGGAAGCGTGACTCGGCCTGGGTGCGGAT
>JAKATS010000119.1 GCA_021818645.1 Acidobacteriota bacterium
TAAACAACGCAGAGTGGCGGCTTGGCCTCTGATCGTGGCCATATCCTGCATTACCCTGGGAATTGTGATTATTTTTGGCGCTATTATCTGGAACAATCATTTACGGCTGAAATAATAACTGTATAATATTGTTCACATGTACTGCAATAGCAATCTTGAACGATATTGAATCTGTGAATCTTACTTTTGTATTGAATTCTGGACCTTTTCCATAAAAGATAACCATGATTTTGTATATACTTTTGAAAAACTCGTCAACAATTCGTCAACAAAATCGGTTGGCATGGAGGGGTATGGAGTGATACGAGAATACAGAAACGCGAAGCAGACCAAAGATTTTAAGTCAAAACCCGCGCCAGTTTGGCGATCACCGCGCCTACTGCACGGGCAAGGACTGGGCATGTAGCCTGAAGCGGGCCCCAACCGGGCTATGCCAAACGTCCCGCTCATCCACGCGCCTCATGATTCACCGGGTACGGCAAACCTTCGGAGTTGCGCGGCCTTGCCCGCCTGCTTTACTCCCCAAGCAAAAGGCGCAACCCCTGCGAACCGAGCGAACGCGGCCGAAATGCGGGCATGGCCCTACTGAGCCTGTGTGACGCCAGCAGTTTCTGCAGGCGGGCGGGGGTGGGATTTCAACACCAGGGTGCGGATGCCGTTGCGGCGGGTGATTTCCACGTCCAGGCCCGACTGCTGCAGATTCCATTGCAGGCGGCGCAGATCCCGGCCGAATCTGGCCGGGGAATGCCGCAGGCGAAATTGGCCGCAGGCGCCCATGGCGGAAAGCAGCTCCAGGACGGTGCCTTTCCATTCGGACTTGTCCTGCATAAACTGCACTACCGCCTGGCCGGTTTCATCGCGCTCGAGCAGGGCTTCGTTCTGAAGGTAGCTGTTGCGATCGAGCGCGGCCAGAAACATTTTCGCGCCATAGCCCAGGCTGCCCGCCAGCGCCTCGCCCCAGACGGCGAAATCGGCCATGCGGGGCAGATCCCGGGGCAGCGGCATGGCGCGATACACCGCATAGGCCGCGCTCAGCCGGGTCATCATGAGGCCCAGAAATTTTGCCTGCAGCCGCTCGAACATGCCCATGATGCGGACTTCCTCGAAACGCAGCCGCCGGTCAATGTGCGGCAGGCGCAGAACCAGCGCGCGGTCGAGCCAGTCGGGGGCATCGCCGGGCGGTTCAAGCGCCGTGAGAATCATGGGCCGCCGTTCGCCGACAATGACATCGTCGCTGTCGGAATAATTACGGCGCCGGACCAGGCTGAGCCCGGTGACTCCCCGGCAGAGGAGGTTGGACTGGCGCGGGGTGAGCGGGCCGAGATTATCGAAGATGGGCAGGCAGTGATGATCGAGCACCTGCGCGAACATCGTTTCCGACGGCAGGCCCATCACTTCCGCCCGGCTGGGATCCACCAGCCGGCGGATGATCCGCGCCAGGGTGGTTTTTCCGCTGCCTCGGGGACCGGTCAACACCAGCATGGGCACCGGAATTTCCGGGTTATAGGCGGCGATGATCCAGGCCATCAGCAGCAGCAGATCGCCCGGATCGGTTACGCGCAGCAGCCCGCAGAACTGTTCGACATCGCCGCCGGGTTCGGGCACGGGCAAGGGGAGCTGATGGCGGTAGCGCCGGAAATAAACCGGCGCGCCGGTCAACACGCGCCAGCCTTCTTTATCAATCCGCACCACCCGGCCCTGGTTGTCGCCCAAGTCGAGCCACAGGCTATCTTCCGTCAAAGCCCGGCGGAGATGCACCCGGCCGATTTCGCCCGCGGCCGAGGCGCGGGTTTCGATCTCATGCACCGCCTCGAACAGCGCCATGCGCCGGGGCGCGCGGCTGTATTTGTCCTGATAGAGGGTACTGAGATGGCGCCGGAAGTCCGCCGTCAGCACGCCCACGACCATGCGCTTTTCGGGAGTTTCAAAGACGATGTAGGGATCGTAATGCTGATCCAACAGCAGCCGCGTACCCTCGATCAATTCGAGCAGCGCCTGCGTCTCCGGCCGCGGGTGCGTGTAGAGGCCGGCTTTGCCCTGCAGGCTTTGCAGCAACTGTTCGAGCTGGGCGACGTCGCCGGCCGGCATTTTCGAAACGCCCGGGCCGGGTTCCGGTTCAGGCGGTTTTGCGGCAGATGCGGATGCGAAATCCGGGTCAGCAGCCGCGACAGTTTTCTTAAATTTATAAAGCATTACCTACTCCTTTTGGGGGAAGCAGGGGGGATATTGCAAGCTGAACAGAAATGACGCGGGCGGCGCAATCCCCTAAAAGGGGGGGTATTCCATAGATGCATCCACAGATGAATCCATGAAGGGAGAAGCAGGGCTGCCGCTTTGGGGGAAATCGCCGGTTAACGCAAAAAGGCTTCGGGCAGGCCGCCATCCACCGGCAGGATATGGCCGCTGGTGCAGCCCGAGGCCGGACCGGCGAGGAACAGCATGGCTTCGGCACAGAGCCGGGGGGTGATGGGGCGATGGGTGAGGGTGCGGCGGGCGTAAAAACCGGCCAGGATGGAGCGCAATTCGTCATCGCTCATGGCGTCAGAAAATTCCAACTGATATTTGCGCAACGAGGCGATGACGCGGTCGCGGGGAAACATGGCCGAGCCGGCGATGACGGTGGCCGGGCTGATGGCGTTAACGCGGGCCAGAGGGGCGCGGGAGACGGCCAACTCGCGGACCAGATGACTCAGGGCAGCCTTGCTGACGTCATAGGCCTCACTGCCGGGCTTGGGCACGACGGCATTGGCGGAACTGGTGAGGACAATGCTGACGGGCAGGTTCTGATCGCGCAGCAACGGGGTCAACTCATCCACCAGCCAGAAATTGGCCGAGACGTTGATTTCGAGGGCGCGGGCCCAGCCGGCGGGATCGAGCCCGCCGGCGGGAGCGACGGGGAAGATGGCGGCGGTGTTGCAGACGATATCGAGGCCGCCAAAGGCGGCGATGACGGCCCCGGCGGCGGCGCGAATGGAATCCGGGCGGGTGATGTCGAGCGAGAGCGCGAGCGCGCGTTCCCTGCCCTGCAGCGCTTCGATTTCCGCGGCCGTTGCCTGCGCGGCCGCCAGATTCAGATCGGCGCAGACGACATGAGCGCCGCGGGCGGCGGCCAGCAGCGCGGCTTCGCGGCCGATGCCGCTGCCGGCACCGGCGATGAGCGCGACCTGACCGCCCAGTTCGCGCTCCGGCGGCTGGCGGCGCAGCTTGGCTTCCTCGAGCGCCCAGTATTCGATGCGGAAGGCTTCGCGCGGAGGCAGCGCGACATAGTTATGAAAGCTGGAAAAACCGCGCGAATCCGCGTCTGGGGCGCACTGGGGCAGCCGGGCGGCGGGAGCGGCGGGGGATGCACCGGCCAGGCAGGTAGCGCCGCGCATGACCTGGATGGCGTTGAGATAAAACTCGGCGGTGATGCGGGCCTCGGTTTTGTTTTTGCCGAAGCTGAATAAACCCAGGCCGGGGACGATGGCCACGGTGGGGTTGGGGTCGCGCAGGGCGGGCGAAGCAGCATCGGCATGGGCCTGGTAATAGGCGGCGTAGTCGCGGCGGTAGGATTCAAGGCCCGCCTCGATGGCCGCGCGCAAGCGGGTTTCGGCGCCGGGAGCGGTGGAAGGCTCCCAGGCGACGAAGAGCGGGCGGATTTTGGTGCGCAGGAAATGATCGGGACAACTGGTGCCGAGGCGCGCCAGATCGGCGGCGTCGCGCGAGTTGGCAAACTCGAGGGCGGCGGGGGCATCGGCATAATGGCCGATGAGCCGGCGCCCGGCCGAGACACGGCCGCGTAAAAAAGGCAGCAAAGCCAGGGCGGCGGCGCGGCGCTGTGGAAGTTCGGAAACCGCGGCGCCGCCGAAGATGCGGCCGGCATGGCGGGCGGCATGCTGCTCGACAAAAGCGATGAGATTGTCAATCACGCGCAGGGTATGGAGATAGCAATCGCGCGAGGTTTCGCCCCAGGTGAACAGGCCGTGGCTGGCCAGAATGACTCCGTCGCAGCCGGGAAGCGAAGCCGCGGCGCGGCGCAGCTCCAGACCCAACTCAAAGCCGGGACGACGCCAGGGCAGCCAGACCAGGCGATGGCCGGACCGGCGGTTGAATTCCTCCAGTTTTTCCCGGCCATTGGCGGAGGCGGCCAAGGCGATGGCGGCATCGGGATGCAGGTGATCCACGTGGGGCCAGGGCAGAAAGCCGTGCAGCGGCGTGTCAATCGAGGCGGCGACGGGGTTGAGGCCAAAGGTGCATAAGGGATAGCAGGCCACCATTTCATCTTCCCGCCCGGGGCCGGGGTAGATGCGCTCGAGGCCGCGCAGCTTGCCGAGATAGAGGGTAGCGAAGCCTTCCCGGCGTATGCTGCCCAGATCTCCGCCGCTGCCCTTGACCCAGAGAACGACGCAGGGCTCGCCGGTGAGGGGATCGGGCTGGCGCAGCTTGGCGCTGGTATTGCCGCCGCCGAAGTTGGTGATGCGCAGATCGGCGCCGAGCAAATTGGAGCGATAACGCAGCAGATCGGCGGGATCGAGCGCGGCGGCCGCGGCTTCGTCCCAGGCATCGCGCAGATATTGCAGAGTGAATTTCGTTTCGGGCATACAAAATTTTTAACCGGCGTAGCCGCCGGCCGTGCCCGCGCCGCGGCCGCCGCGTTCGCGGGCGCAACGCTCGACATAGCCGCCGGAATAGAGGGCCTCGAGCGGATCGGCGGGCAAGCCGCGGGCCTGCCGCCACTCGGCCAGAGCGGGGCGCACGTCGGTGAAGAAGGCCGCCCGCAGGCATTGCTCGGCGGCCACGATGCGGGCCGAGGATTGATGCTCCGCCAGCGCTTCGCGGTCAAGCAACAGCGCCTTGGCATAGAGTTCCTGAGCGGTCATCACGGTCTGCACCATCGCTTCCATCTTGCCTTTCAGGTTATGGCTCTGGTCCACCATGAAGGCCACATCCACGGCGGCGGCGGGATCCTGAACCAGCTCGCAGAAGATGCGGAACACCTGATAGGGGTCAATCGAGCCCAGCGTGAGATCGTCGTCGGCGTAACGGCGATCGTTGAAATGAAAGCCGCCCAGCCGGCCCAGATGGAGCAGCCAGGCCACGATCTGCTCGATATTCTGGGCCTGATAGTGATGGCCGGTATCCACCAAAACGTGGGCCCGGGGCCCGGCGTGGCGGGCGAGCCAGGCTGCCATGCCCCAGTCAGCGATGTCGGTGTGATAAAAGGCCGGCTCGAAGGGCTTGTATTCGATGAGCAGGCGCTGGCCCGGATGCAGCCGGGCATGCAGGCGAACCAGACCCGCTTCGAGCCAGCCCAGGCGGCGGCGGATATTCTGCGAACCGGGATAGTTGGAGCCATCGGCCAGCCAGAGGGAAATATCGCGGGAGCCGAGCCGGGCGGCAATTTCGATGCAAGCTTCGGCATGAGCCAGAGCGCGCTCGCGAATCGAGGAATCGGGATTGCAGAGCGAGCCGAACTTGTATTCGGCGTCCTGAAACAGGTTGGGGTTGATGGAGCCGGGACGGATGCCATAGCGCCGGGCCAGCTCCGAGATGGCCGGACAGTCCGCCACGCCAGCGGGGAGATCCCACTGCACATGCAGGGCGAGGGTGGGAGTGACGCCGGTGAGGGCATGGACCTGGGCCGCGTCGGCGAATTTTTCCTCGATGGTTGAGGCCGCAGCCGGCTGGGGATATTTACCGAAGCGCGTACCCGTATCGGCAAAACCCCAGGAGGGGAGCTCGATCGAGAAGCGGTCGAGGCCGGGACGGATCTGATCCAACAGGAAGGAAGACATACCAGACACAGATTATGACGGGAAATCGCGAGACTCAGTTTAGGATTGCTGATCTGGAGATTTCAAGCAATTGATTCGCAATTCCAGATCGAATCGGCTAGCATGAAGCGGCTGAGCAACCGATTATGGGCGCCAATCCCGTACTAGGCGTATTTTTTCACTGGCTGGGCGGATTCTGTTCGGCCACCAACTTTATTCCTTTCCGCTACATTCGCCGCTGGTCGTGGGAAATTTTCTG
>JAKATS010000196.1 GCA_021818645.1 Acidobacteriota bacterium
TTGTTGTACTGGCATTTTTATGGTCCAACGCACTGGCCGTGGAAGGCCGCCAATCACCGCAGGATGATATCCGCGCCATAGAAAAAGTCACCGTGGCCCAGGTCAACGCCGTGGCGCGCCAATATCTGAATTTACAGCATGCCATTACCGGCATCCTGACGCCCACCGCCGCGGGGAAACCCAGCACAAATGCAAAGTTTGGCGGGCTGGAGTCGTTTGCCCCCAAAAATGTCAAGCTGGTCGCGCTGCCGCCCTGGGCGGCGCGGGCGCTGAACCGTTTGCGGGTTCCAGCCTGGAATCTGAAGCCGGTGACCAGCACTTTGCCGAATGGCTTGAAACTGATTGTGGTTCCGGAAAATATCAGCCCCACCGTGAGTGTTTATGGGCAGATCCGCTCCAATCCACAGCTGGAAGAACCGGCCGGCCAGGAAGGCGAAGACAGCATTCTGAACCAATTATTCGCCTGGGGCACGACATCACTCAACCGGCTGGCGTATCAGAAAGCGCTGGATGACATCGGCGCCAGCGAATCGGCGGGCGAAAGCTTTTTCCTGCAAGTGCTGCGTTCGCATTTCGAGCGCGGGCTGGACCTGCTGGCGGGTAACGAATTGCACCCGGCGTTGCCGGGGCCGGCTTTTCAAATTGTGCAGCGGCAGACCGCGGACGAAGTCATGGGTGAACTGCATTCGCCGGGCTTTCTGGCCCAGCTGGCCTTGAATCATGGATTGTTCCCCGTTCACGACCCCGAGCAACGGCATGCCACGCCGGCGACCGTCATGCATTTGACTTTGCCGGAGGTTACCCGCTATTTCCATAAAGTCTTTCGCCCCGATCTCACGACCCTGGTGATTATCGGCGATATATCGCCGGCGCGGGCACGGGCCGCGGTGGAAAAAGATTTCGGCGGCTGGAAAGCCGCCGGCCCGCATCCTGCCACGGACTGGCCGCCGGTGCCGGCGAACCCCGCGGCCACGACTCACGTTCCCGATCCCAGCCGGGTGCAGGTGAGTGTTACGATGGCCGAGACCCTGGGTTTAAACCGGTATAACCCGGCTTACTATCCTCTGCAGTTGGGTAATCAGGTACTGAGCGGGGGACTGTTTGCCTCCCGCTTATACCGGGATCTGCGGGAAAATACCGGGCTGGTTTACTATGTGGATTCCTCGTTCCAGGTGGGCCGCAGCCGGGCGATCTATAGCATTCACTATGGCTGCGATCCAGATAAGGTGAACCAGGCGCAGGCCATCGTGGTCCGTGACTTGCGGCAGATGCAGACCGCACCCGTGACCGCGCCAGAATTGCGCCAGGCCAAAGCCCAGATTTTGCGTGATTTACCGCTGACCCAGGCCAGCGTGGGCGCGATTGCCCATGGCCTGCTGGCGCGCTCGTTGCTGCACTTACCCCTGAATGAACCGGAAATTGCCGCGCATATTTATTACCATTTGACCGCGCGGCAAGTGCAGCAGGCATTCCAGAAATGGGTGCGCCCACTCGGCTTCGTGGCGGTTACCCAGGGGCCTGCGCCGAAATAGCGATTTCAGTGATACTCTAAGCGAAACAGTTTCTCCCCCCCGGTTGAGGTTTTCAGGCAGGAGTTTGAGAGCAAGAGCGCATGAATTGGCAGCCACGATATTGGCAGGGCCGCTGGCATTTGCGTAAGCTGCGCAAACAGGCCGAAGGGTTTTCTCGCCAGGGTTTCCGGCTGGAATTGCGCCGCAGTCTGGAAGAGGCGGCCCGATTGGCGGACCGGGTAGCCTCGCCGGGGCAACGATCATTCCATTGGACGCTGCTGGCCCAGGCTTTGATCTGGCAAGGCGCTTTGCAGGAGGCGGCCGGCGCCGCCGAGCGCGCCAATCAATTCGCGGCGGCCAGCGGCAACGCGCGACGGCAAGCCCGCGCGGCACTGGTGCGCGGTAAAATCGCGCTGTTGCGCGGACAATTGGCCAGCGCGGCGGAAGCCTATGACCAGGCTTCGGCCTGGATACCCGCTTCGGCCACGCTGGATCAGGCGGCGTTGCTTGAACATCGAGGCGAACTGGCCCGCTTGCGCGGGCAAATCGAGTCGGCTCGCGCCCTGTACGAACAAGCCCTGCGGTTGAGCCGCTCCGGCCGCCAGCGCGGGCGAGAAGGCTGGGTGCTGTATCGTCTGGCGGAATTGGAATCGAGCACCGGTAATTTCAACCTGGCCCTCGACCTGGCTGAACAGGCGGAAACTCGCCTGCAAGGGGTGGAAGTGCTGGGCCGCCCGCATATCCTGCGCCTGCGGGCCGAAATTGAACGCCGGCGGGGTAATCTGCATCGTGCGGAAGAATATGACAGCACCGCTTTGCGCTTATATAGCGCCCTGAGCCATGGCCGCGGCATGGCGGAGACCCAGATCGGGCTCGCCAAAACCGCCATGCGGCTGCGGCATTATCCAGAGGCCGAAACCTTATTTGAAAGCGGCATTGAAGCATTTGAACGCCTGCGCATGCCGCTACCCAAGATCCAGGCCTGGCTGGGGATCGTAGAACTTCGTTACCTGACCGGCAACCTGCCCTGGGCCCAAAAACGCTGCGAACAGGCACTCACCCTGGCGCGCGAGCTGGGCTATCCCGAAGGCGAAGCCGATGCCTTATGGTGGCAGGGGGAACTGGAAGCCCGCTCCGGATCCATGCGTACGGCGGAAGAGAAATTCCGGGCCGCTTTGCAGATCTATCGCGATATCGGCTGCCGGATCGGGCAGGCGCATACCATGTTGAGTCTGGCACGCAATCTTCCCGCCTTGGCCCGCGGTGATGAGGTGAGGGAATGGCTGCTGCAGGCGCACGGCATCTATCAGGATTCAAAAAATTGGAAGGGCCAGGCCAACACCCTCCTGCATCTAGCCGAATGCGAAGAGCTGGAAGGCGCCAGTGAGCAGGCGCGCACCCGGCTGGGGCAGGCCGCCCGGCTGTTTCAGATGGTGGATGATGTGGGCGGACAGGCCCGCGTCATGCTGGCGTTGGGGGATCTGGAACGTCTGCGGGGTGAAAACCGCGCGGCTGCCATGACACATTATGATAATGCCCGCCGGCTCTACCATGAGTTGAAAGATGCTTCCGGAGAAGCCGGGGTGCTGCGTGCCCGGGCCCGCCTGGAGCTGGAACGCGACCCCGGCACGGCTCGCTCGCTTTATGCCGAAGCCCTGCGATTGCTGGCGAATACCCGTGACCGTCAGGCAGAAGCTCATGTCCTGATGGGCATGGGCGAATTGGAGTTAAAGGAAAATAATTACGATCTGGCGCGCCAGTATCTGAATCAGGCGCGGGAAATCTATCAAAAGGAAAATTCCCGCCGGGGCTGGGCGCATGTATTTCGTCTGCTGGCGCAACTCGAACAGGCGCAGGGGCAGTCGGAAACTGCGATGCAGCTCTATCAGTTTGCCCGGGATATTTATAAAGAGTTGCAGGATCCCTGGGGACAGGCGGACGCATTCATGGGGCTGGGCGCGCTCGACCAGGCCGCCGGGCAATTCGAACGTGCGGAAACCGCTTTCACCCAGGCGATTGAGTTCTATGCCCAGGTCAGCCGCCGCCGCGATCAGGGGCGGGCTTTATTGGCCCTATCCGAATTGGAGCGGGAGCGGCAAGATCTGGTCCAGGCGCGGCAGCATTTGCTCGCGGCCCGGGACCATTTTCATTTTGCCGCAGATCTCCCCAGTGAGCAGGCTGTGCTGCGGAAATTGGGAGATCTGGAAATGTCCAGCGGCAATGCCAAACAAGCGGTGCAGCATTATGGAGAGGCCCGCGCTTTGGGCGCGGCGATGGGCCTGGGCGCCGCCGCCGCCAGCCACAGCCTGATTTAGCCCCCTCATGGTTTCCCCGCCTGCCACTTTTCAAGAGGCACGCACATGTTTTTCTCCGAACGGCCGCGGCGGTTGCCCCAACACGCGCAAATGATGAAGCAGCCGATCATGCGCCACCTGCAATTTCGTGATGCGATCGCGAAAAGGCAGATAGGGATTGAGCTGTTCCCGCAGCCAGAGCGAAAACGCGCCGGCCAGGGATTCAGCCTCCTGGGAATTCATGTCCGCAAGAGCATCCGCCAAACGGAGCCGGCCTCCCATCAAATGTCCCGCCGCGTTCCACGCCGGCGCCGCCTGGGTCATCCCATTCAGGCGCAAATATAAATAATATGCGGCCGCGGGAGCATGAAACCGGACATGCGGCGCCGCTTGCGCCGCTTTGCCGGCCAATTCTCCGGCCAAATGTTGCAGCCAGGCCGCAAGTTCATCGGCAGTCCGGGCATAATCATCCACAAAATTTTGATAGGCCGTGAAAAACTCAGGAGCGTATTTCGCCCGGGCCCGCCATTCCGGCCGCGGATCGCTGCCCGGCGGCGGCAGTACCGGGCGCCAGCCGGGATTTTCCTCGTGCCATTCCACCATGGGCGCACGGGTTGTCACCCGGCCCAGATAAAAAGTTTCCAGATGCATGGCGATGGGTTCCCCGAGAGTGCGCCGCAGGAGTGCGCGCCGCCTCGTTTGCTGGCAGCGCCAGGCCAGTGCGATTCCGCCGGCCAATATAACCAATGCCAACATCCAGTCAATGCCGGGAATGAGAATCAGATTCAGTAGTGACATAAAACAAAAAAGTGCAGCCGATTTTTCCTTCTGCCCCGGCACGGAACAACCTTATTGCCAGCCGATGATGTCAGAGCCAAAAACTCATGATGCAACAGCTGATATCATGCCGCGCCCGCGGGCGCCCGGGCCAGAAGACGCGGCATGGGGCCGGGAATAACAAGGCGGCTGAAGCGGTCCATCCATAGCGCGGGACAATTCCTAGCCAGCTTTACGAACCAGTTCCAGTTCTATCTGGATTTCAATTTCCTCGCCCACCAGCACGCCACCGGTTTCCAGGGCCATATTATACGTGAGGCCAAAATCTTTACGGTTCAGCCGGGCTTTGGCCGTGGCGCCCATGCGAATGCCGCCGAAGGGATCCTTGATTTCGGGAGTGATATCGCGGACGGTCAGCGTAACCGGCCGGGTGACTCCATGAAGAGTGAGCTGGCCGGAAATGCTTAAGCCGGACGCTTCAGGTTCCGCCTGACTGGAATGAAATTCCAGGCTGGGGAATTTTTCCACATTCAGAAAATCAGGGCTGCGCAAATGCGCGTCCCGCTGGGCATCGCGGGTATGGATCGAGGCGGCATCGATGGTGGCGTCAATGCGGGTTGCTTGCGGCTGAGCCGGATCGTATTGCACCGAGCCGGCAATGTGGGTAAATTCCCCCCGGACGGTGGAGATCATCAGGTGACGCACGCTGAAATGCACGGCGGAATGCGCGGGTTCAATTTGATAGGTAGCCATAAAAGCTTCTCCCTGACACGAACATTATTCGCTCGCTAGAGCGCGGTCAATAATGAAATCGGCATGACGCAATTGCCGGCGCAGATCAAAAGCGGCGGCCAGCGCCTGCGGCTTGACGCGGGCGCGGATTTCCGGATCATTTTCCAGCAGTTCGCGCAGTTCGCGGCCGGTGCGCTGGCTTTCCTGGGCATGGTGCTGGACCACGCGATAGGCATCTTCCCGGCTCATGCCCGCTTCCGCCAGCTCCAGCAAAAGCTGGCCGGAATAGATCAAGCCCCTGGTCAATTCCAGATTTTGCCGCATGCGTTCGGGGTAGATCAATAATTTTTCAATTAACTGCGTGGTCTTAGCCAGCATGTAATCAAGCAGGATGGCGCTATCGGGCAGAATGATGCGCTCCACGGAGCTGTGGCTGATATCGCGTTCATGCCAGAGGGCGATATTTTCCAGCGCCGCCTGGGCATGGCCGCGCAAGACCCGGGCCAGGCCGCAAATCTGTTCGCTGGTGATGGGATTGCGTTTATGCGGCATGGCGGAAGAGCCCTTTTGCGCGGGGGCAAAATATTCTTCCGCCTCCCCCACCTCGGTACGCTGCAGAT
>JAKATS010000181.1 GCA_021818645.1 Acidobacteriota bacterium
CGTCCTGCTGCGCGGCGAGCCGGACGAACCCTTACCCGCGCTGGCCGGCATGTCATGGCGGAAAATTCCCGGCTGCTGTTTTGCAGCCGATACGGGATGGCAATTCACGCGCACGGCGGCTGCCGCCGATATGCGCAGGATCGGGCCGCTCGACTGGCGGGATTACCCCTGGCCGCGGCGCACGCACCGGCATCATGTTTTTTCCGGCGAGGGGCGAGGCGCTAAACTGGAAGCTAGCCGCGGCTGCCCGTGGAGCTGCGATTTCTGCAACAAAACCCGGTTCCGCAACCGCTTTCGCGAACGCCCGCTCACCGCCCTGCTCGCCGATGTGGATGCGCTGATCGAGGCGGGCGTCCAATATATCTATTTCATTGACGAAATCTTCGGCTGCGGACGCTCGACTCCGGCGCTGCTGGCGGCGCTGGCGGAGCGGCCGGTGCAATTCGGCATGCAGACGCGCATTGATCTGTGGGACGAGTCGAGCCTGGAGGCGCTCGGCCGCGCCGGCTGCATATCCATGGAATGCGGAATTGAAGACATTACGCCGGCCGGCCGCGATGCCCTGCATAAAGGCTGCCGCATGAGCACGGCCCGCATGGGTGAATTGTTAACCTGCGCCCGCCGGCATATTCCCTGGGTGCAGGCCAATCTGATCGCGTCCGATGATGCAACCGCCGCGGATCTGTCGCAGCAGCAAGCCTGGCGGAAGGAAATGCAGGCGCGCGGAGTATGGGTTTCGGCCGCGGTGCCGCTATTTCCCTTCCCCGGATCGCCGCGTTATCAGCAGCTTTTCGGCGAGCCCGACGATTCCGCCTGGGAGCGCGCCCACGAGCACTACCTCAGCATGAACCACGAGCGCGGCTACAGCGACATTCAGCCCGCGCAGCCGCTGGCGCTGCGAGCACTGGAATCCATCTAACCAGGAAAGATGCCGGGCGCTTACCAGTTTTGAGCTGAAGTGGCGGGGTCTTTTTCTCTGCTTCGCCGATCCCGCGCCCGGCCTCGGGGGTAAAAGCATCAAGCGGTTTTGCGGCGACCCTCCGCTTCCCGTCCCGGCTCGCTTTCCGCCTCGGATTTACCTTTGCGCATGGCTTCCGCGGTATGGGAGCTGCCATGCCGCAAGCAGAGCGGCTGCGCTGAGGTGCCCCGCGCGGCTTTATTTCTTCTTATTCCACTCCAGCATGCCGATATTTTCCGTCAGCACCCGCTCGAATGGGAACGCGACTTTTTTGCCATCCGGGCTCACGTCGAAATAGGGGGAAAAATAGGAATGCTGATAATTGGTGTTGTAGGTCAGGGGAATGTTCACCGGCAGGCGGGTCAGTCCGCTGCCATCCCAGTTGATTTTCCATAATGTCCCGTTTAAATCGGGACTGCCGGCAATGAAATAGATCCCATTTCGATTGACCGTATCAACATTCACCACCCATCCGCGATAGATCTGCCGCGGCGGCGCCTGAAAACCCCTGACCCATATGCCGTCATGCAGATCATGATCGCTCCGTGGATTGATTCGATACGCCACGCTCCGGCATTGGGCATCAGGAAAATAAATGGAACTGAAAACGGTAGTATTCAGGAAGACAAAATGCTTGAGCTCGATTTGGATTTTGCCGCTGACGGGATTGATTTCTTCCAGTTGGCCATCGTGAACAAACAGGATATTTCCATTCTCGCAATAGCGGGGGTGGGGTGCGCCGCGCTGGATACGGTATAAGGTTTCTGGCGAACCTCCCGCCACCGGCACGCGGCGCAGGAAAAACTGGCCCTGGACGCCCTCGGCTTCGTAGGCGAGATCGCTGCCATGCGGGCTCCAGGTGGGAAAAACGTTGCGCCGCGCGTCATGCGCCAATTCCACCGCGCCGCTGCCGTCGGCGTGAGCAAACCAGACAGCCTCGTGTTCGGCGCCCTTTAAATTGGAAAAATAGGCCAGATATTTCCCGTCGGGAGAAAACTCGGGGGCAAACTGGCTACGCGCCGGGTCGGTGGTGAGCATGTGCATTGGCCCGGCGGCGGAGACATTCAGTTCCGCAATGCCCTGATTTGCGTGCAGCGTGGTAAACAAGAGCCTTTGGCCGTCTGCCGACAGATCCAGCTCCGGATTATCGCCCGCCCCATTGGTGATTTGCGTCAGTCTCCCGCTCTTCACCTGAATCTTCCAGACATTCAGGGTTCCGTTGCGGCTGGAGGCAAAATAGATGGACCGTCCGCCCGGCGACCATACCGGTGAAAGCGCCAAGGCATGATCCTGGGTCAGCAGCCTGACTTTCCCGGTTTGGATATCCGCGATGGCTAATTCACCATAAGGACCGTTATAGCGCTGACTAAACGCCACTTGCCGGCCATTGGGGGAAAGCCGCGCCTGCATGCAGCTGAAATGATGATTGGCAACAATCTGTCGCGCATTTTCTCCGGTACTGCTCGCGATCCAGATCGAGCCATCCGTCATATTGGTATAAACCATATGGCGGCCATGGCGGGAAAAAGATGGGTCCATGGCATGAGAAATAATGCGCTGCGCGGTGCCGCCCAGGGCCGGAATTTCCCATACGGACCAGACCCCATGGCGATCCAGCCTGGCATAAGCGGTCTCCGTGCCTTCCGGCGACCAGGCAGGATGCGCTTTCAGATTCCGGCCATGGGTTAACTGCACCAGGCTGCCGCCGCCGATCAGGCCCACATAAAGATTAAAATTCCCGTCCTGATTCGATATAAAGGCCACGGAACGCCCATCCGGCGAAACGGAAGGCTGCGCCTGCACGCCCGCAAAATTCGTCACTGCGGTAAAGTGATAGGCTGCGGGGCGGAATGCGTTCCACCATCGCCACCATCCCCAAACCGCCAGCCCGGTCATCATCAGCAGCAGCGCCAGGGCGGCCGGCATGGCCAGGCCGCGCGGTGGTGGCGCCGCCGGCGTTGCCGGCCCGGGCACCGCCTCCAGCAGCAGCAGGCTATCGCTGATATCGCGCAGGCGTTTTTTAGGCTCTTTTTCCAGGCAGGCCTGCGTCATCCGCCGCGCCCGGGCGGGAAGTTTTTCCCAATCCGGGGTGAGGGTTAAAATGGCCGCCAGCGTGTCCGACATGGTCGGCCCGCCGAAGGGCCGCTCCCCGGTCAGCAGCTCATACGCCATCACGCCAAAGGCCCAGATATCGGCTCTGCGATCCACATTCTGGCCGCGCGCCTGCTCCGGGGCCATGTATGCCGCCGTACCCATGATGACGCCTTCCCGGGTCATGGAACTGGCCGCGAGATTCGGCGCCGACATTGTCGGCGCATTCAAAATCTCTGAAGCGGTGGGAATGTGGGTGGTGGATTCCGCGCTGATCGCCTTGGCCAGGCCGAAATCCAGAATTTTCACCTGCCCCTCGGAGGTGATTTTGATATTGGCCGGCTTCAAGTCGCGATGAACCACCCCTTTGTCGTGGGCATAGGCCAGAGCTTCGACGATTTGGCTTAAGATCAGCAGCGCCTCCGGAACCGGGATGACCGCGCTGCGCAATTTTTCCGCCAGCGTCTCGCCTTCCACCAGTTCCATGACCAGCGCATTTTTTTCCACGCCATATATGGCGGCGATGCCGGGATGGTTAAGGGATGCCAGAATTTTAGCTTCGCGCTCAAATCGCGCAGCTCTTTCGGGATTGGCGGCCACGGCATCCGGCAGGATTTTGACCGCGACCTCGCGACCCAGCCTGGTATCCGTTGCCTGCCACACTTCCCCCATGCCGCCCTGCCCCAGCTTGCTGCTCAGGCGGTAATGACCAATGATTCTGGAGGTTGGCGCATCGGCGGGTCCGGGCATGATGGAATCAATTATGCCCCAGAGAGAAACTACTTCTTACCGGATTTTCCCCGATGTATAACCCGCACGGGAGGCATGATCCCCGCCGGGTGCAGCATCCATTGCAGCCTGGCGGCGAGTTCCCCGGGGCGCATCTGACCCCGCAGGCGAAACCGGATCACGCCGTGCGGCCCCAGAATCAAAGGATCGGGCACCATATCGCCGGCCTGCAGACGCTGCAGCGTTGAGTAGTCAGCTCCCGTCCAGATCGGGTAAGTAATACCGTAATGCTGTAGTAATTCCGGAATTTTATTGCGCGCGGCCGCGGTATCAAAGCCGATGCCGATAAACCGCACGCCTTGCGGCGCAAAGCGCCGGTATGCCTGGACGATCAGCGGCATTTCGGCGCGGCAGAGTACGCACCAGGACGCCCACGGATTCAGCACAAGAATATGCCCCCGCAGGCTTTGCAGCTTGGCCTTATCGCCAGCCGGATTCCGCAGTATGAGCCTGGCCGGACGCGGGCCGGCGCCCAGGCCAAAAACGGTGCACCAAAGCTCGCCAGCCACACGTAATGGGGAAAGGCCGCGTCGCCATGCGTGCCCAATTGCATATCGGGCACGCTGCGCGTACGGGTGCGATAAACCGCGCGCGCCACACTGGCTCTGCGGCATCGCTCACCCCTTGCGCAGTCAATCACCCCATGACTGGCGGCATCCTGCGGCGTAACTGCTGGCATAATGGCAGCATGACTCGCAACCCGGTCAAGATGGCTCGTTTGTGTCTGATGCTGATCGCCGCCATCAGTCTGGCGGGGTGCGGGGGCACGACGCTGCCTTCGCTGCCGCCATTGCAGCTGAGCCTTTCCACCAACGGCGTCACGCTGTCACAGGCGGGCACGCCGGTCAGTGTCACGGTGCTGCCCACCGGCGGCAGCGGGGGCAGCCTGCATTTGACCCTGAATGGATTACCGGCGGGCATCAGCGCCAATATCGCCGCCAACACCATCAGCCTGGCGGTCAGCAACATCGCCGGCGCGCCGGCCGGCAGCTATACCGCCGCAATATCCGGAAGCGAGGCCGGCATCAGCGCGGTCACGGTGAACCTGCCGGTCACGGTCGCCATCGCCGCCCAGGTACGAGCGGCCATCGGCGGGCCGCTCAATCAGGCCATGTCCACGGCGTTTCAACCCGCCAGCTGGGATTACCAGTTTTTTCAGAATAATCCCGGCGCGGTGACCATGCTTTCCAACCTGCAACCCAGCCATGTGCGCATCCAGGCCGTGGACGGAGCGGTACCCGAAACCGCGCCCGGGGTGTGGAATTTCACAGAACTCGACGCCATCGTGCAGCCCGTGCTGGCCATGGGCGATCACAGCCCGGAGTTCCAGATCGCCGTGGCCCCGGCGTTCATGTATGACGCCAATGGAAACCTGCTCGATCAGACATATCAGCAGTTCGCGCAATATTGCGTGCAGCTGGTCAAGTATTACAACACGGGCGGGTTTACCGACTCGCAGGGAGTGCTGCACAAATCCCCCAGCCCCTATCCCATCATCTGGTGGGGCATTTTCAACGAGCCGAACATCAACCATCTGACCGCCAGCCAGTACACACAGCTTTATAACACCGTGGTGCCGGCCATGCTGCAGGCCGACCCAAATATTAAGTTTGCAGCCATCGAGTTATCGGATTTTGGCAACCAGCCGCAAAGTTATCTGCCGACGTTTGTTTCCGGAGTGACTGCCCAGGTCAATGCCGTGGCCACGCATTATTATGCGACCTGCAATCAGAAAGACACCGACCAGACGCTGATGGATGCCATACCGCAGACTTTTGTGGCGCACCTGCAATATATCCGGCAGGAGATGCAGACCAATCCCGCGCTGGCCAGCCTGCCTATCTGGGTGACGGAAAACAACGTCAACGCCGATTACAGCAACAACGGCATCAGCGCCTGCAATCCGCCCAATGCATTTGTGACCGACCCGCGCGGCACCGATGCCTTTTTCGCCGCCTGGCGGCCCTATGAGTTTTCCCAATTCATCAATGCCGGCGCGGACGTCACCGCACTCTATCACTGGGATTTCGATGCCGACGCGCAATTTGGCGAGGTCAACAGTAGCACCGGCGCGCCGTATTTAAGTTATT
>JAKATS010000112.1 GCA_021818645.1 Acidobacteriota bacterium
GTTCTCGGAGGGTAGCGCCATGAGCTTGGAAACCGGCCAGGTTCGCCAGAACCTGTTTGCCCAGGATGAAAACCTTCGCCAATTAGCCGCCCGTCATCACGCACTCGAAGATCAATTGTCCAGATTACAGCAGCAACGCTTTCTCACCAGTGAGGAAGAGGCCGAGGAGCACCGGCTGAAAAAATTGAAACTGCAGCTTAAAGACGAGATGGAACAGCATCTGCGCCATCTCCGGATGGCTCCCTCTTCGGCCGCGATGCATATGGCTTAGCCATAGCCGGGGGCCGGGCAGCGTGGAAGGGCTCGTCATGAATCTGCCTGTTCCGGAAACAGCGGCACGGGCGCCGGGCTGCTGCGCTGGATGGGGTCATAAAAATTGGACAGCCCCACGCCGGCCAGGCGAAAACGTTGCCGCGGCCCCAGGTGAACCCGTTCGCGCAAAGCTAAAATTCGCGCGGTAAATTCCTGCACGTTCGCAGGAAACTCCGCCGGGGTCATGCTGCGGGTGAGAACCTTGAAATCACTGGTTTTCAGCTTCAGCACCAGAGTGCGGGCTCGGCGGGGCTCGTGGCGCGCGGCCTGCCAGACTTTTTCCGCCAGGCGGCATATCGCGGCTTCGGTCGCGGCCAGCGGCAGATCTTCCCTGAACGTATCTTCGGCGGATATGGACTGCGTCGGCCGGTCGGGCACGACGGGACTGGAATCCTGCCCGCGCGCCAGTTCATAAAGCCGGCGGCCGAATCGGCCCAACCGATTTTCCAGTTGCGCCGCCGCCAGGCCCCGCAGCCCGCCCACGGTGGTCACACCCAGCTCCGCCAATTTTCTTTCCGTCACTGTGCCCACGCCGGGCAATCGCGCCACCGGCAGCGGCGGCAAAAAGGTCTCCACGTCGTCCGGTGTAATCACGAACAAGCCATCGGGTTTGCGCCAGTCGGAAGCGATTTTAGCTAGAAATTTATTGGGCGCCACGCCGGCCGAGGCAGTGAGCCGCAACTCCTCCCGAATCTGCTGGCGAATCATCCGCGCAACCCGGGTGGCCGTGGGCAGTCCGGTTTTATTTTCTGTCACATCAAGATAAGCCTCATCGAGCGACAAGGGTTCGATCAGGTTGGTATGGCGGGAAAAAATCTCCCGCACCTGGTGCGAAACCGCGCGGTAGCGGGCAAAATCCGGAGGCAGAAAAATGGCGGCGGGACATAGCTGTTCGGCCCTCAGGGCCGGCATGGCCGAACGCACTCCATAGCGGCGCGCCTCGTAGGAAGCCGCGCAAACCACCGATCGCGGGCCGCGCCAGGCAACCACCACCGGCTGGCTTCGCAGTCGTGGATCATCTCGCTGCTCGACTGCAGCGTAAAACGCGTCCATATCAATATGCAGAATTTTTCGAACCATAAACTACGCCGTGTCTCGGTGTACTCAAATACACCGTATGTTGCCGGCTGCCTCCGGGAATTGCATCCCGTCAGGTACGGACAAGCTCATGGCGGCCGATACCCGGGTGCATATAGTCGCGGGTATCTATCTCACCATCGCATTTTTTTGCGCCTTCTGGCTCATGACCGATATTCTCGGCTACCCGTAAAAAATTTGGATGATGGACGTGGTCTGGCCGGTGAGTGCATGGTACTGGGGTCCGATGGCTGTGGTGATGTACTTTCGTTTCCGGCCGAGGCTGGGGAGAAAAAAGTCGCAGCCCTTTCGGCCGCAGTTCGCCGGGGTCCGAGTGGGGCTGATTCGCCTGGATGGTCTGGATCCATGGGCGATAGCATCCGCCTTTGCGGGCCAATCAGGCGGCGTTCTGGCCTTTGTAGCCGCGAGTAGCAATCAGGCGCAAGGAGCCAGCCCGCTGGAGAGTACACGAATGTACATGAGGATTGGCGGGCGGCGGCAAAACCCGGGGCCTCCGCGAAGTGGGGTGGAGCACAGCTAGATGAAGCGTATCGCTTCGTAGGCTCATCGAACTTCAGCCGAATACTCATCCTCAAGTGCTCGGCCGCCGCGCAGGCGAGCCACGGCTCGCAGATGGATGGGGCCGGCCGGCAGTGTGACCTGCGGCCAGCGGAAGACTTGATCGCGGCCTGTGCGCGTGCCCAGAGATTTGCCGTTCAAAAATAACTCCACCCGGGCGCAGTTGGAATAAACCTTGAACCCGGCGATGCCAGCTGGCCGGGGATTAAAACGGCGGCCACAGATATGGACCATGGGGCGCGAGGCCCATTGCGCCTGGTAAAAGTAATATGCATCCTTGCGAATGCGGCGATCGTAGCTGGCCAGGCCTTTGTCGTTTATGCCGCGCACGCCGCCTTCGTGGCGGCGTGCGGAGGCGAAATCATACATGCACCAGATCTGGGTGTTGTAAAGCCAGGGACGGGCGCGCATCGCCGCCCAGGCGTGTTCATGAACAACGCACTGCCATTCTTCGGGATGGAAGGGTCCGCCCGGCTTGGGCTGGGTCACCGGGTATTGGTGCTGGAAGGGATTGGCGCCGGCGCCGTATTCACTCATCCCAATGACGCGGCCCGGGCGTACCGCTTCAACGGCATCATGAATTCGGTCCAGGCCCTGGGGCCAGTCTTCCGGAGTTCCTCGATACCAGCCGTAATAACGGTTGTAGCTGATGAGATCGGGGATGAAATTCATCGGATGCAGGGCCGCCTGATCGGTGGCCGCGACAGTGGGTCGGGTCGGGTCGAGTTCATGTGCGAGCTGGTTGAGCTCGAAGACCAGTTCCCAGGGCACCGGGCCGGAAGCGGTCGAGCGTTTGCCGATCAGCGCCTTCGCCTGTGCCGCCGAACGGATGGGAAATTCGTGAAATGCGAGCTCGTTGTAGAGACTCCAGAAAAATACCGAGGGATGGTTCTGGTTCTGCCGGATTAATTCCGTAAGCTGCTGGCGGGCGCTGGCGGTAAATGCGGGAGTATGGGTGATGTGATTCACCAGTCCGAATTCCGTCCACAGCACGAGGCCGTTGCGGTCACAGGCGTCATAGGAGGCGGGGGCGTGCTGATAATGCGGCAGCCGCACCGAAGTTGCGCCCATTTCCAGGATGGGGGTGAAGTCCTGGACCATTTCGGAATACGGCACGGCGCGGCCCACCACCGGTCGGTCCTGATGCAGATTGACGCCATGCAGCGGATAGGATTCCCCGTTGAGGAAAAATCCGCGATCCGGAGTTGCATGGAAAAATCGCAGGCCGAGCGGCTGTCTTACCTCATCCACCACCCGTCCCTGGCGGCGCAGGCTGGCCGCCAGTTGATAGACATAAGGGTCGCGGCGGCCATGCCAAAGATGGGGATCTTCGAGCCGGAGCGGGGTTGCATATTCCTGCTGCCCATGGGCGGGAAGCCGCGCCGGATGTCGTTTCGCCGCCACTACCCGGCCGGCATGATCGAGAATCTGCCAGTGCAGCTCGCAGACGGCGGTGCGGGCGCTGGCATTGCGCACCAGAGCCCGCAGTTCGAGTTGGGCAAATTCTTTCGTCACCTGCTGCTGCATGGCATAAATGCCGGGCGAGGCGAAGTCGAGCGGGGAAATGGAAACCGGCGGCAGGCACAGCAGATGAGCTTCGCGATAGAGCCCGCCAAAGAGATTAAAATCGCCGGCGATCGGCGGAATATCGGCCGTCCAGGTGTTGTCCACCCGCACTGCGATCAGATTTTCGGCATCCGGACGAAAGGCGGCGCTGGCATCGAAACAGAAGGCGGCGAAAGCGCCGCGATGGGTGCCCAGAGGCTTGCCGTTGCAGTAAACATCAGCCACCGTGGCGGCGCCGTCAAAATGTAGAAACCAGCTCGCGCCGGCGGGCGCGTGCGGCAGCGCCGGCAGGCGGAGCCGGTACCAGCCGGGGCCGCGATAATATTGGCCTTCGACTTCAGCCGCTTGGCCCGGCCAGGCATACGGCATGCCATGCGGAAGGCTGACGCGGGGCCAGGCCCGGTCATCGAAATCAGGCTGTTCGGCGCCGGCCACATCGGCGCGCCAGAAACGCCAGTGCTCCAGCAGTGGCAGGGAGCGGCGTCCCCTGGGCTGAGCTCCGGCGGCGAGCACTCCGGCAGGCCAGGCGGTGCAGGCGCCTGCCGCCGCCGCGCCCGCGCTCCATTGCAAAAGCTGGCGGCGGGTGAGTGATGGCTGCGGCCGGGAACCGGACCCGCTGATTTCTTTTGCAGACGGTACGGGATTTTTTGTCATTTAGGCGTGATTGTAAGGCAATGAATGGATGCGCCGCAAATCTAACCAGCCGGCAGCGTAATATTCTACAGAGCGGATCCCGTCATGATTACATTGCGCGATGTTGCCCGGGCCAGCCAGGTCTCGCATGCCAGCGTTTCCATCGTATTAAATAATGCGCCGCTGGCGCGCTACATCCCCGACGCGACCAAGGCGCGCATTCTGGCCGCGGCGCAGCGGCTGGGCTACCGGCCCAATCAATTGGCGCGTTCGCTGCGGCACCAGCACAGTCATATGGTCGGGCTGCTGGTTTTTGATCTGCTCGATCCCTTCTGCGCCGGAGTGTTGGAAGGCGCTGTCAGTTCGCTCTATGAATCTTCGTATCTGCCCATCCTGGCCGATGTTCGCAATGATCGTCCTCGCTTTGAACGCTATCTGGAAATGCTTTTGCAGCGGCGGGTCGAAGGGCTGGTGGTGTTGGCCAACTGGTTGTTCATTGATATCGCCATGATCGCCGACCTGGCCGGCAGCCGGATTCCAATTGTGCTGGTTGGCACCCGCCTGGCCCAGGGCGGTGTGCGCACCGTCATCACCGATAATGTCGCCGGAGCCCGGCTGGGGCTGGGGCATTTATTTGAACTGGGGCACCGGCAGATCGCCTTCTTGCGCGGGCCGCATGCCTTGGCCGACGCTGCCATGCGCTGGCGCGGCATTCAGACCGAAGCCCGGCGCCGCAAGTTGGCCTTGGATATGCGCCTGGTGAAAGATTTGCCGGCCGCGCCCGATGCGTTTTCCAGTTTTTCCGCCGGCCAGCAGCTCACCCGCGAATTGCTGGCCGGGCCCGTGCCTTTTTCCGCCCTGATGGCCTATGACGACATGACGGCACTGGGCGCGATGCGGGCGGTGATTGAAAGCGGCCGCCGGGTGCCCGATGACTGTTCCATCCTGGGCTTTGATGATATTGCCGCCGCCCCGCTGGGCAATCCGCCGCTCAGCACCATCCGTCAGCCGATGGCGCAACTCGGTTCGTGCGCGGTGGAATGGGTGCTGGAAGAAATGCAGCAGCCCAAACAGTCGCCGGGCGTCCATCCCCGCGGCAAGGCGAATCAGGGAATGTTGAAGCGGCTTCCACCGGAACTGGTGGTGCGCGGCTCAACCGGAAGAATTCAAATCAGTACTCCCCCGGGCCGGGGTCGTCGAAAAACTTGACATGAAGTATTTACACGTGTAAATTCCGGATCGGTCACCACAGGGCTTGAGACAGGTTGAAGCCCGGAATCCTTCCCGCACCAGGCGGCCTTTTCCGTCGCCCGTCGCGGGGTGAGGACAGATCATGTCCGTTGACGGCCGCCCGCCATCACACCATGGCCGATACTTCCCCCACTCCCCATCTGCGCCGCGGCTTCGGCACTCGGGAAGCTCTGGCGCTCAATATTTCCAACATGGTGGGTGTGGGGCCGTTTCTCACCATTCCACTGATGATCGCCAGCATGGGCGGGCCGCAGGCGATTCTGGGCTGGATTGCCGGCGCGGCATTGGCGATCTGCGACGGCCTGGTCTGGAGCGAACTGGGCGCGGCGCTGCCGGGCTCGGGCGGGAGCTACCACTTTCTGCGCGAGGTCTTCGGGCGCGAAAGCTGGGGCCGGCTGCTGGCCTTCCTTTTTATCTGGCAGTTTGTGCTGAGCGGCCCGCTCGAGATCGCTTCCGGCATGATCGGCTTTG
>JAKATS010000405.1 GCA_021818645.1 Acidobacteriota bacterium
CTTCGATCCCCAATCGAAGGAATGGGAGCACTGGAACATGGGCAAAGGCTATCAGGCGATTGAGTTTCCCGTGGATAACGACACCATGCCGCCCGATCAGCCCGTCATCCCCTCGCCCGCGGGTGAACCCTCCGGCAAGCCGCCTGCGGCTTCGCCGTCTGGTGAATCGTCCGCATCGCCGGATGCGTCCGCGCCCACGGCTCAGCCGGCGGCTAAATCCGCCGTCCCGGCCTCGCGTCAGCCCGGCTTTTTATCCCGCCTGCTGCACGTTCGCCGGCAGATCAGCCGCGCCCTCGCCGCGGGCGCGCTGGTGCCCATCCGGGCCTGAGCCGTTCAGGGCGAGCGGTAAGGCCTGGGCTGTCGAGCGGGTTTGTCTCCCGGCTCTCAGCTCCCGCCTCCGCTTCCATCCGTCAACACTCGGCTGGCGGTCTTTATCCGTTCAGCTTTTGCTTTGCTTCATGACGCAATCCATCTGAACTTCCAACCCGCAGCCTTCGTCTGGCGAAACTGGTTGCATGCCAAATCAATCGCCCTTTTCGCCACCCACGCTCGACGTGTGCTTTTATGCTGATCGTTTCTTTCAATTTGCGCCTGGTCCCGATTCCAGCATCGCCCGTGTCCTCATGCTTCGCATCTCGTTCTAAAAAATGCGACACATCCGAATTGCTTCACCGCCCCGGCTTCGTTGACTGAACGCATTCATTTTCATGCAGTTATTCGTATCAAATCATCCGCGTAATCCGCTCAAGCGTAGTTTATTTGTGTGGGGAAGATTCGGAACTTCGAAATATGGGATCATGGCAGCGGAGCCCCGTATGGATCTGATTCCCCAGCCGGACGAAGTGCGCGAGCTGCTGCAGCGGACCGGCGCGCTGCAAAGCGGCCATTTCATACACCGCAACGGCACCCACGCCGACGCCTGCCTGCAGCTGGCCATGGCGCTGCGGCATTACAGCGAATCGAAAATGCTCTGCGTGGGGCTGAGCCGGCTGTTGCGCGGGCATGACGAAGTGCGCCGCCATCTGCCCAATATCTCGATCGTGGCGCCCGCCACCGGCGGGCTGCCGGTGGCCTTTGGGGTGGCCGAGGCGCTGCGCGCGGCCCAGACTTACTGGGCGGAGGAGGAAAACGGCGTCCTGCAGTTCCGCCAGTTCATGGGCGAGCACCGCGGCGAACAAGTGGTGCTGGTGGATGACTTGCTGCGCTCGGGGCGCAAGCTGAGCGAGCTGCGGGAGCGGGTGGAGGCCTCCGGCGCGAGCGTGCTGGCGATCGGCGTATTGGTGCACCAGCGCTTTGCCAACCCGCGCGACTTCGGCGCGCTGCCGTTATTTCATCTGGTGCAGCTCGAACCGCATTACTGGAGCGAGGCCGACTGCCCGCTCTGCCGCCAGGGCATCCCGGCGGTGCGGCTGCGGATGTGAACATGGATGCGCCGCCGTTCGTGCTTGGCCCCCGCGGCCGGCGCGCCTGGCAGTCGGGCCGGCCCTGGATTTTTCGCGACGATCTTGCCCATCCGCCCGTGCCGCAGGCAGCGGCCGGCGCCGTGCCGGTGCATGATCTGCGCGGGCAGCGGCTGGGCTGGGCCGACTACAGCCCGCAGTCGCAGATCGCCCTGCGCCTGCTCAGCCGGGAGCCGGAGCCGGAAATTGACGCGGCCTTCTGGCGGCTGCGCCTGCGCCACGCCCTGGCCTATCGCCGCAAGGTGGTGCACGACAGCGAGGCATACCGGCTGGTCTGGGGCGAGGCCGATGGCCTGCCCGGGCTGGTGGCCGATGTCTATGGCCCGGCCCTGGCGGTGCAGTTTCTGACCGCGGCCATGGACGCGCGCCAGGAATTTTTTCTGCGCGAACTTGAGGCGCTGCTGGCGCCCCGCGCCCTGGCGCTGCGCAACGACAGCCGGGCCCGGCTGGCGGAAGGGCTCGCGCTCGAGGCCCGCATGGTGCATGGCGGAGAGCGCACGCGCTGCCGCATCCACGGGCTGGAGTGGGAATTTGACCTGCTGCACGGGCAGAAAACCGGCGCCTTTCTCGACCAGCGGGAAAACTGGCGCGCCGCGCAGGCTTGGCTGGCCCGCGATCTGGGCTACGCGGGCACGCCCGCAGCCGGCGCCCGGGTGCTCGACGTCTGCTGCCATCAGGGCGGCTTTGCCCTTCATCTCGCTGCCGCCGGCGCGCGGGTGGAAGGGGTTGACTTATCGCGTCCGGCGCTGGAGCTGGCCGAAGCCAACGCCCGGCTGAACCGGCTGCAGATCCGCTGGACCCAGGCCAATGCCTTCGATCTGCTGCGCGACTATCAGGCCGGGGAAAAACGCTATGAAATGATCGTGCTCGATCCGCCGGCCTTCGCCAAGTCGCCGCGCCAGCTCGCCGGCGCCGCCCGCGGCTATAAAGAGCTGAACCTGCGGGCTTTGAAAATGCTGACGCCCGGCGGGCTGCTGCTCACCTGCTCGTGCTCACATCATGTTTCCGCCGCCGATCTGCTGGCCGTGGTTTCCGAGATCGCCCAGGACGCCCGCCGCCCGCTGCGCATTCTGGAACAGCGCCAGCAGGCGCTGGATCATCCGGTCATGGCCAACCTGCACGAAAGCGGATATCTGAAATGCCTGGTCCTGCAGGCAGCCTCATAAAAAATCCAAAAAAATTTGCAAATCATTGAAAACAAATGGAATATTTTTATAATAAAATACTTGACAATAATGCACTCAATATATATGATTTGAATGTAGTCAATTTCAAAACACATGGAGGTTTTTCCAATGAATGCTTTAGTGAACTGGGTTCCTGACCTGAACTATTTGCCCGACACCATGGATCGCTTTTTCCAGGCCTTCCGCACACCGGTAGCCGACTGGACTCCGCGGGCTGACATTTTTGAAACCGAAAATGAGCTGGCGCTGGAGTTCGATCTGCCCGGCATCCAACAGAAGGATCTGGAAATTGTGGTTGAAAAAGGCGCCCTGGTGCTCAAAGGCGAGCGCAAGGCTCCGGCCAATATGGAGCAGTACCGCCGGGTGGAACGCAACTACGGCAGCTTTACCCGGGTCTTCACGCTGCCCGAAGTGGTGGACGCGGAAAAGATCTCGGCGAATCTGTCGAACGGCGTGCTGACGCTGCGCCTGCCCAAGCGGGAAGAGGTGAAGCCGCGGCAGATTCAGGTCAAGGTCGCCTGAAGGAAGGTATCGGCGCTCACTGCGCCGCCGCAACTCAACCTTCCTGTGGAAGCCGGCCGGTTCATCCGGCCGGCTTTAATCTTGTAGCAGACCGGAGTTTTTTATGGCCATTCGTTTCGACAAACTGACGCTGAAGGCGCAGGAAGCGCTGGAGGCGGCGCGCGCGGCGGCGGCCGAGCACGGCCAGGCGACGATTGCGCCGCTGCATCTGCTGGCGGCGCTCATCGCCGACCGCGAAGGCGTGGTCCCGCCGGTGCTGCAGAAACTGGGCGTGCCCGCCGGCGAGCTGGCGAGCGGGGTGCAGGCCGCGATCGCCCGGCTGCCCCAGGTGCAGGGCGCGCATCTCGAGCGCGGGCTTTCGCCCGAGCTGGGCACGGTGCTGGAAAAAGCCTTTCAGGCGGCGGATAAATTCAAGGATGAATATGTTTCGACCGAGCATCTGCTGCTGGGGCTGCTGGAGCTCGACTCCGACCCGGCGGCCGCGCTGCTCAGCCGGCTGGGCGTGACTGCGGACCGGGTGCTGCAGGCCTTGCAGGCGGTGCGCGGCAGCCAGCGCATTACCGACCCCAACCCCGAAGCCAAATACCAGGCGCTCGAGCGCTATGCCCGCGATCTGACCGAGCTGGCCCGCAAAAACAAGCTCGATCCGGTGATCGGCCGGGATGAGGAAATCCGCCGCGTGATCCAGGTGCTCTCGCGCCGCACCAAGAACAATCCGGTGCTGATCGGCGAGCCGGGGGTGGGCAAGACCGCCATCGTCGAAGGCCTGGCCCGGCGGATTGTCGCCGGAGACGTGCCGGAAGCGTTGAAATCGAAGCGGGTGGTGGGGCTGGACCTGGGCGCGCTGGTCGCCGGCGCCAAATACCGGGGCGAATTTGAAGACCGGCTGAAGGCGGTGCTGAAAGAAATCGAGGACGCCGGCGGGCAGATCATTCTATTCATTGACGAGCTGCATACGCTGGTGGGCGCCGGCGCGGCCGAGGGCTCGATGGACGCCTCGAACATGCTCAAGCCGGCGCTGGCGCGGGGCGAGCTGCGGGCGATCGGCGCGACCACGCTGGCCGAATACCAGAAATATATTGAGAAAGACGCGGCGCTCGAGCGCCGCTTCCAGCCGGTCTATGTGGGCGAGCCGTCGGTCGAGTCCACCCTGGCCATTCTGCGCGGCCTGAAAGAGCGCTATGAAGTGCATCACGGGGTGCGCATCCCGGATGCGGCGCTGGTGGCCGCGGCCCAGCTCTCCCAGCGCTATATCAGCGACCGCTTTCTGCCCGACAAAGCCATAGACCTGGTGGATGAGGCGGCGGCCGGGCTGCGCATGCAGCTCGATTCCCGCCCCGCCGAGATTGAAGAGCTGGAGCGCCGCATCACCCATCTCGAGATTGAGCGCACCGCGCTGGCCAAGGAAAAAGACGCCCATTCGAAACAGCGGCGCAAGATCATCGAGGCCGAAACCGCTGACCTGCGGGAAAAAGCCGCGGCGATGAACGCGCGCTGGACGCGGGAAAAAGAGGTGATTCAAAAAGTCAATCAGCTCAAGGCCCGCCAGGAGGAACTGCAGCACCGCGAACAGCAGGCCGAACGCGCCGGCGATTTGAGCCAGGTGGCGGAGATCCGCTATGGCCGCAAGGTCGAGCTCGAGCGCGAACTGCAGGCTGCCCAACTGCATTTACAGGAGCTGGAGAAAACCACCCGTCTGCTGCAGGAAGAGGTCACGGCCGAGGACATCGCCCGCGTCGTCGCCAAATGGACCGGGATTCCCGTGCAGCGGCTGCTGGAAGCCGAAATGCAGAAGCTGGTGCAGATGGAAAGCCGCCTGCACCGGCGGGTGGTGGGACAGGAAGCCGCGGTGCGCGCGGTGAGCGACGCCATTCGCCGCAGCCGGGCGGGGTTGAGCGACCCGCGGAAGCCGCTGGGTTCGTTTTTATTTCTGGGCCCGACCGGGGTGGGCAAAACCGAGTTGGCCCGCGCGCTGGCCGAGTTCCTGTTTGACGACGAGCATGCCATGATCCGGCTCGACATGAGCGAGTACATGGAAAAACACGCGGTCGCGCGGCTGATCGGCGCCCCGCCGGGCTATGTGGGCTATGAAGAAGGCGGCCAGCTCACCGAAGCGGTGCGCCGGCGCCCCTACGCGGTGCTGCTTTTGGATGAAATCGAAAAGGCGCATCCCGACGTCTTTAATATATTGCTGCAGGTGCTCGACGACGGCCGGCTGACCGACGGCAAAGGCCGCACCGTGGACTTCCGCCATGCGGTGGTGATCATGACCTCGAATCTGGGCAGCCAGTATCTGGGCCTGGAGGCGTTTCAGGATGGCGCAGTGACGCCGGCGGCGCGCGACCAGGTGATGACACTGCTGCGCGCCAGCTTCAAGCCGGAGTTTCTGAACCGGGTGGACGACATCATCATCTTCCACGCCCTGACCGCGGCCGAGATGGAGCCGATCGTGGATCTGCAACTGGCCCAACTGCGGCATCTGCTGGGCGAGCGGCAGATCGAGCTGGAGCTGACGCCTGCGGCGCGCGAACTGCTGGTGCGGGAAGGCTACGATCCGCAGTACGGCGCGCGCCCGCTCAAACGCGCCCTGCAGCGGCTGGTGCAGAATCCGCTGGCCACGGCCATGCTCAAGGGCGAAATTCCGCCCGGCGCCCGCATCCGCGCCGACCGCGCGCCCGGCGGCGCGGAGCTGCGCTTTACGCCGGCG
>JAKATS010000236.1 GCA_021818645.1 Acidobacteriota bacterium
CGGCCATCTGGTCGAGGGCGTCACCAAAATCGAGCAGCTCGACTTTTCCAGCCGCGGCGCCGCCCAGGCGGAAAACATGCGCAAAATGCTGCTGGCCATGGTGGATGACATTCGCGTCATCCTCATCAAGCTCGCCGACCGGCTGCACAACATGCGCACCCTCGAGCATCTGCCGGAAGAAAAGCAGCGCCGCATCTCGCTTGAAACCATGGAAATCTACGCCCCCCTGGCCCACCGCCTCGGCATGGGCAAAATGCGCGGCGAGCTGGAAGACCTGGCCTTCGCCTATCTCGAGCCCGCCGCCTGGCAGCAGGTGCGCCAGGACGTCGAAAGCAAGCGCGCCGGCAGCCTGCAGTTTCTCGATGAGGTCCAGGCGCGGCTGGTCGCCCTGCTGGCCGAGTACTCCATTCCCGGCCGCATCGAGGGCCGCATCAAGCGCTTCTACAGCCTGTGGCAGAAAATGCAGCGCAACCATGTGACCGTGGATCAGATCTTTGATCTGCTGGCGGTTCGCGTGATCACCGGCTCGATCAAGGATTGCTACGCCGCCCTCGGCGTCATCCATAACGCCTGGCATCCCGTGCCCGGCCGCTTCAAGGACTTCATCGCCGTTCCCCGCCCCAATCTCTACCAGAGCCTGCACACCACCGTGGTGCACGAATCCGGCCAGCCCTTCGAGGCCCAGATCCGCACCGAAGACATGCACCGCATGGCCGAAGAGGGCATCGCGGCCCACTGGAAATACAAGGAAGGCGGCGCGCCTTCCCCCGACGACGAGCGCATCGCCTGGCTGCGCCGCGTGCTCGAGTGGCAGCAGGAAATGCGCGATCCGGCCGAATTTCTTTCCACCCTCAAGGTGGATCTCTACCCCGAAGCCGTCTATGCCTTTACCCCCAAAGGCCAGGTGCTGACCCTCCCGCGCGACGCCACCAGCATTGATTTCGCCTACGCCATCCACACCGACGTCGGCCATCACTGTGTCGGCGCCAAGGTCAACGGCCGCATCGTCCCGCTGCGCTACCGCATCCAGAACGGCGACATGGTCGAAATCGTCACCCAGCCCGGCCACAACCCCGGCCGCGACTGGCTGTCGTTTGTCAAAACTTCGCGCGCCCGCCAGAAAATCAAGCACTGGCTCAACGCCCGCGAGCGCGCCGGCGCGCTCGAAATCGGCCAGCGCGCCCTCGAGCGCGAGGCCCGCCGCCACGAGCTTTCGCTCAAGCCGCTCACCGATGCCGACTACATCCGCGTGGCCCAGGACTACGGCTACAACAAAGCCGAAGATCTGCTCGCCCAGATCGGCTTCGGCCAGCTTTCCGCCCGCCAGGTATTGGGCCGTCTGCTGCCCGATCAGGCGCACTGGAAAGAACGCGCCGAGGACCGTGAGGAAGCCGGCCGCGGCCGCGCGCCCGCCCCGCCCCGCCCTGGCGCCAACCCCATCCTGGTGCGCGGCTTCGATGACCTCATGGTCTATCGCGCCCGCTGCTGCTCGCCCCTGCACGGCGAGCCCATCGTGGGCTACATCACCCGCGGCAAGGGCGTGGCCGTGCATTCCGAGCAATGCCCCAACGTCCAGAACCTGCTCTATCAGTCCGACCGCCGCATTGACGTGCAGTGGGCGCCGCGGGTGCGCGATGCCCAGCCCGTGCGCCTCCGCCTCCGCACCGACGACCGCGCCGGCCTGCTCACCGCCATCACCGCTGTCATCTCCGATACCGGCGCCAACATCCAGAACATCGGCGCTCGCACCGGCGAAGGCAAGGCCGCCATCGAAGCCATCGTCACCGTCAACGACCTCGGCCAGCTCGAACGCATTCTCGCCAACTTGAAAAAAATCCCCGGGGTCAACGAAGCCGTCCGCATCCGCAAGCCGGTCGCCGCCGAGCCGCCCGCGCCCGCCGCCCGCCCGCCGGCGAAAACCCGTCCGCCCCGCTGATCATCTTTATGCCTGAAAAAATTGCTTTGCAGGTGATCGCCACTCCCCGCGCTCCCGCCGCGATTGGCCCTTATTCCCAGGCTATCGCCGCCGGAGGGTTTGTCTTCACCGCCGGCCAGATCGCGCTCGATCCGGCCTCGGGCGAACTTCTCCATCCCGGCGACATTCGCGGCCAGACCGGGCAGGTATTGCGCAATCTGCAGGCGGTGCTCGAGGCCTCCGGCAGCAGCCTGGCCCGCGTGGTCAAAACCACCGTCTTTCTCGCCGATCTGCAGGAGTTCGCCGTCTTCAACCAGGTCTATGAGCGCTTCTTCACTCCGCCCTGCCCGGCCCGCTCGACCGTGCAGACCGCGGGCCTGCCTCGCGGCGCACGGGTGGAAATCGAAGCCATCGCGCTTTTATAGTTTTTGAGGGCCGGTTCAGGCGCAGTTGGCTTGAATCAGGAAGATTCGGAACGTGGAATTTGGGAATTTAAGACGAGCGGCTTCGGGTTCGAGACTGGATCTTCTACGCCTTCACAACCTTGCCCGACTTCAGGCACGTGGTGCACACGCGCAGCCGGCGATTGCCGCCGCCCACCTTGGCCCGCACCGGCTGTAAATTGACGTTCCAGCGCCGCTTGGTTACATTATGGGCGTGGCTGATGCGGTTTCCGAATTGCGGCCCTTTGCCGCAGATGGCGCAAACTCTAGGCATACAAAGTCCTTGTGCAGGCTGGCCGGGCGAAATTTTCCGCATCGGCCCTGAATTTTTAATATTATCAAAGAATCGCGCTTCTGAATAGTCTTCGGCCGGCTTCCCGGCCGGAAAGGCGGTGCTTCCGATTTTTATGAGTTCCCTCCGGCTTGGCGATACCCTCGAAGACTACTGCCTCAACTGCCGGCGCCTGCTCGACCATGCGGTCGCGGCCCTGGTCAACGATCAGCCGGTCAAGGTGGTCTGCCGCACCTGCGGCCGCGAGCACGACTTTAAGCATGGCCAGCTTCCCGTCCGCAAACAAAAGCTGGCCAAAGTCTCCGCCTTTGACCAGGTGCTCGCCGGCATCCTCGCCACCCAGCCTGCTGCCCCGGAAACCGGATCCGAACCCAAACCCAAACCCCGCAAACGCAAACCCTGATCCGGCCTTCTTCCCGCAATCAAAGAAGCTCGCGTAGTTCCGTGGGTAGTGCTTTCGATTTGGTAATGACCTTCATTCTTGCCGGGATCGGAAATTATCATCCAGAGATGACTGCCTTGGCCTAAAAGAAAAGTGTCGCCGATTTGTACGGCCATGGGAGGTTTACTATACGCTGAGCAGATAATTCATCAGGCGGAGTTCTTCGTTTGCTTCTTCAATACGGCGGATATCTTCCTCGCTCTTGTCTGCGTGGCGGAGAATCATGCTCGGGTCAATCGTCATGGAACTTTTGCCGGGGTTGGTCCATTCGGGGCAGTTTTTGTGAAGCCACTTGGATATGCTTCCGCGAATGGAGTCTATCGTTTGTTGAGCCTCATCTAAAACTTCTTTTTCACGAACCGATAATACGCCTTCATTGGCTGCTTTTCTTGTCATGATCGTGTAAGGCGGCTTGAGGACGATCACATCATTCCATAGAATTTGATCATCCTGCTTGCCTTTTCCTTTGAGCAGGTCGTAAATCCCGCTTACGATCGGGCCTTGTTTCATGGAAGCGAGCCTGTCGCCGGTGATGGAATTTCCCCAGCGGATGAGCGCGGTGCGGTCCGCCAGGTATAGCTTTTTGATGACACAAAACATGTCATCCGATCCGCCTTTACGCTCGATCAGATATGCGGTGGCTGCAATTGCTTTATTGATGTCGAAATTTAGCAGCATGGTAAAAAATAAAACCGCAATGCGCGAGTGAATTAGATTCTGGTTGTTTCAAAAATGCTGCTTGGAAAATCAGGTCAGGCGAAAAAATAACGAATGTCAAACCGGTAGCGGCCGATCAGTCCGCCGATTAGGATGAAGAAGCTCTATTCGCCTGAATACAGCGCCGTTCAGCTAAGCCTATGGTTTGGCTGGTGTCCAGTGCAGCCGAAACAGTGACAGCCCCGGCTGCGGCAGCGTGAACGTGAATTTCACGGTTCCGTTTTTTGCTCGCACCCATTCCGGCGAGGTCAATAGCTGTAGCTGTCCCGCTTTCTTCAGCAACCTGATCTGTTCCGGCGTGGGCGTCTGGGGCGATCCCATGGCTTTCCACGCCGTATAGGCGTCGCTGTGGCCGCGGTCAATGCGAAACTGCATGCTCAGGATTCGCCGCGCCTGGGCGGGCAGTCCGCGGATCGTCATCTCCACCCTTGCCGCCGGCGTGGCCATGGACCGGTCGTCGTAATGCCACACCAGAATGCTGGCGCTGTTGCCGTTCCGGGTCGCGATCACGCCCAGATCCGGCCGGACATGGCTGCGCAGCAGTTGCCCCGGCGGCCATTGTCCGCTGCTCGTCGCCCGCACCCGCTGCCGCTGCAGCATGCCGAACATCCGGAAGCCGTCAAGCACCGGCTTGTCAATTCCGTGCGTGGCCAGCGAGCGGTAGCCGTAAAAATACGGGTGTCCGGGAAAGGTAAACGCCCAGCTCACATAGCCCTGTAAGTGCACGCGGTAGCGCGCGGCCAGAGCCGTCGTATCGGCCAGCAGTTCGGCTTCGTAGCCGGCATATTGGGGCGTGTTGCGATAGGCGTTTTCCGGATAAAGGCTCGCGCTGCATGCGGCGCATGGGTCAGGGTCCGATTCGCTGATCATGATCGGCAAATGGCGAAGGCTCGGAAACTGGCTCACGATCCGGAATCCGTGGGCAATATCTTTCAGGTTCTGCCGTAGGTCCATCTGCGCCAGTCCTGCCACCATACGGGTGCGGCCCTTGGCATGGAACGATATGAAGTCCAGCGGCGCGCCGGTTTTTCCTGTGGCGTAATTCCTGCCCCGCGCGCAGTGGGTCAGCAAATCCCGCAGAAACTTCGCGGCATGCGGCGAGGCCGGCCCGGTCGTCGCCGGCCCGCCCACCCGCGCCTCCGGCAGCGCCCGCTTCACCGCCGCGGCGGTGAAGTCATAAAGTTTTTCATACTGCTGCTCGCTGCCCTGCCAGTAGCCGATATCCGGCTCGTTCCAGACTTCCCAGTCCCATCGCTCCACGTTTTGTTTCCCATAGCGGTGCACTTCATGCCGCACCCAGCGGTAAATCAGCTCGCCCCACCGGTGGTAGCTTTTCGGCGGGTACGCCCATCCGGTAAACAGCGGTCCCTTGGGCCAGCGTGAATGGTAGGGCTCGGGATGCGTGGAGAGCGCCTTCGGCATGAATCCGATTTCCACATAGGGAACGACTCCTGCGTTTTTGTAGGTATCGAAAATCCGGTCCAGAATCTTCCAGTTATAAACCGCCCGGCCCGCGGCATTGACCGTATAGGCATCGGTCGAACCCCATTTCAACGCCGGCCTTCCCTTGCCGGTGGTCAATAGATTATGGGTGCGGTCATGCACCGTGCAGGCGCACGCCAGGGCGAATTGCTTGAGCAGCGCGCGCCCTTCGCGCGAGTAGGTATAGTTCGGCTCATCGTGCCCCGTATTCGCCCATACCGGCCTGAGGGTTCCCTCCCTCCGGTTGAGATCAACCTTGATTCGTACAGGCGTTTGGGCGGTTAGCAACGCTGGCAGTAAAAACAGTATCAGTGCAGCGGTATGTTTGTATGGATGCATGGTGCGGTTCAAAGCAGCTATAAGTGTATAGCTTGGCTGTATCCCTGGAATTTTCGCATGGTCCGTGCCGGCGTTTTTTGCTTGAGTGGAAAGATGTGGGACTCGTCGCCGGCCTTCCCCGTCCCCTCCGCCGATCTTCTACACTATCCCCATGTCGGAATTTTCCGATTTCGTCAAAAGCCGCGCCGATCTCGCCGCCATCGTCGGC
>JAKATS010000092.1 GCA_021818645.1 Acidobacteriota bacterium
TAGAAAACTCATTAGGAATCGGCGCTGGCTCGTCCTCCGCCGCCAACGGTTTCACGCAAATCTTTCAAGAGGGCCCGGGCCAGGTTGCCCATCTGGCCATTAAAGAACGCGATGACGCGATTGGCCGGCAGACAGCCCGAGCGCTTCAATTTCAGCGTAACGGGGTGATTGGAGCGCACGACCGGCGCGGCGCAGCGAAAGTCCCCATAGGAATAGATCAGGCTCAGCGATGCAGGCTGCGCCGCCCGGCTCCCCGCACCCGTTTGCTGCAGCCATTGCCGCGAGAGTTGGGGGGTGAAGCGTAATTGCGGGCCGGTCTGATGCTGCCCTGGTATCTGGCTTTGGATCAGCGCCTGCGCAGCTGCCGGCACATCTACCCGCTGGCGTTCCTGACGCCAGAATAAAATTCCGGCCAGAGAGAGTGAGGCCACAATCCCGGCGGTTCCCACCGCCAGCAGAAACTTGCGGCCCTTGCGATCCACCAGCAGTACACCCACCACAGTCAGCAGGGCATTAACCAGAGTGAAAAGTATATAGCCCCAGTGCGCCTGCACATCACTCAACCCGCTCTCGATCAGGATCGAAGCGTTATAAAAAATAATGGAGTTGATGCCGGTGGCCTGGTTGGCGACCAGGATGGCGCAGGCCAATAGAAACGGCAGCACATAACGCCGCCGCCACAGCGGATCACGGGCGGTGTTGGCCGCGCCCGCTTCAGCCGCGGCGATCCGTTCAATTTCGGCCAGTTCGGATGCGACCGCATGCGGCTGCCGCGAGCGCGCCAGCGCCCGGCGCGCGGCTTCCGTGCGTTTACGCCGGACCAGCCAGCGCGGCGACTCCGCCACCAGAAGCCCGCCCAGCATAAACAGGACTCCGGGCGGGAGCGAAACCCAGAAAATATCCCGCCAGGCCGCGTCTTTAAAAGCGAACAGCAGCTGCGGATTATGCAGCCGGGCCACCGCCTCGACGCGCAGGCTGAAATACATACCCACCAGCGCGGCGGCCACGATGCCCAGCGTCAACAGCCATTGGAAAATTGCCGTTCCGCGCCCCCGCTGTTCCGGCGGCAGGCATTCGGCCAAATACAGCGGCACCACCACGCCGATGATTCCGGCGCTGATGCCCTGACACAGCCGCCCCAGAATCAGGGCTCCATAACCATGCGAGAGCGCAATGATGGGAATGCTGATCACAAACAGCGCGCCGCTCGCCACCATCAGCTTCTGCCGGCCCATCGTATCGGCCAGCAGCCCGGCAAACAGGGTGGAAAACACCGTGCCCAGCAGCACCGCCGCCACGACCATGGAAATCTGGCCCGCATTCAGGCCGCTGGTGGCTTCGAGATAGGGCAGCGCCCCGCCGATGATGCCGACGTCCACGCCATAAAGCAGACCGCCCAGGCCGGCTACCAACAGCAGCAGCCGGTTATAACGGATGGGGGTTAAAAATGCAGTAGCAACTTCCGGCATCGTATGGCCTCTCCGGGTTTGCATGCGGCACTGCTGAGCATACCACTCGCGCATAGCCTGGCGAAGCCGTCAGATTTGCAAGGCCCGGGAGAAGAATATTTCTATAGCACCCAAAGCCGGCCCCGGATCGTAACTATTACAGATTCAATATGCCCAGTAGGGCCCCACGCCACCGGGCGTGTTAGCGCCATTGATCGCGGTATAGACATTGCGTCCGAAGAAAAAAGCCAGCCCGAAATCGAAGCTGTTGGGGTTTGGGCCGCCAAGATCGTTATAAGCGGTATCGCTGGAGCCGAACAGGGCGTCGGCATTATCAATGCTGAAACTCAAATTGCCGGTGGAAGCATTCGACCCGGCGAGGGTGACAGAGAACGTGGCGGGATTGGTGGGGCAGTAAAAGCCGGTGTTTTTGGAGCAGGCGGGCAGGCCCGTAGTGGTTGAATCGAGAAAGAAATAACCGTTGGAACCACTGTCAATATAGCTGTTGGAATATTTTGTGCCTTTATAGCTGACGTTTATATTGCCCGATGAATTCGTGGCAAAGACGGTAGCGGAACCCAAACCATTATCCGCCTGAGTGCCAATGCCGAAGATCAACGATCCGCTGGCGGTTAGCGCGCCGCTGGCGCTGATGGAGGGCAGGGAAATGATGACACCGTTATTGTCATGGGCAAACAGCGAAACCGGGTTCTGAACCTGGTTCGCAAGCGGCTGATTCATGGCGGTACAGCTCGAACTGGTGCACGCGTAATACAGGTTGGGGTTATTGGTGGTAGCCGTGCAGCCTGAGCCGCAGTCGTGATTGTAAATGCCCACCCCGAGAATGCCATTGGCGCCGAGATCGTTCACGGTGTTGACGGCGCTGAGTCCCTGGCTGGTACAACCGCTGGGCGCGGCGGCAAACCCCGAGGCATTGATGATCTGGATGGGAAGATTGGAAGCGGTTTCACCCGCCAACTTTACATCCGCATTGGCCACCGGGCCCCAGGTATAAAAACTGGAGAACGGCAGACATTCGCCGACTGTGGCCGAGCCGCTGGTCTGGTTCGAAAGATTTACCGTCAATGCCGAGGCCAAGAGCCGCAGTCCGACCGAGCCGGTATCCACAAGGACGCCGTGAATGACCTGACAATTTGTGGTTTTGGGCACGCAAACGGTGACCGAGGTGAAGGCGCCATCGGCGTAATTGCCGGCCGGTCCCGCGTTCACGGTAATGGGCAGGGTATTGTTGACCACCGGGGGTAATAAATTGGACGTGCCGCCGCTATGGCCGCAGCCCAGCGAGAACAGGCCCGAACCGAGCAAAAGACAAAGCCCGAACCAGGGCCCGTAATTTAATTTGAATCTGGATAAAAACATGATTTATCGCGCCACTCCAGCCGGGGAGTGGAACCCGAGCTGCCGGGCTTGAAAACCCTGAGGAAAATCCGAACGGAGATAGGCCAGGCCGGTAAAAGACCGCGGCCGACCGGCAATGGAAATGGTCAGGCCATGGGTTTCGACGAGAAATGGCCCGCGCCGGGGCAGTAATTTTTTGGCCTGCGCCTGCCAGAGGGAGAAATACGGACCCAAGAGCTGCCGCAGGTTGGGCAGCCAGGGGCCGCGCCAAGCCAACCCGAACACCCTGCCGGCGGCAATGTATTCCTTGATTTCAATGCCCGCAGGGGTGGTCAGGAGGGCAATCTGAATGCCATGAACGGATTGCATGGACAGCCGCCCATGCAATCGCTGCTGATCGAGGCGCACCGAAACGGCTGCGCCGCCGAGCGAGGCAAAGGCCGAAACCTGGCATAAGCACAGGCCCGCGAAGAGAGAGAGCCATGGCTTGAACCCTGATCGGGGCAGGCTAAACATACATTGACCTTGTACTTTGGATTCGGCCAGACGCAAAAACGTTCCCTAGACGAGGAAATAAATTTGTGTGCTTATGTGCACAATTACTCAGGGCCGAGCCGGCCTGGACAATCAAAGCGAATGTACTGCTTCCGCAGGGTTACTGTTTTTTAGCTCAATGCCTGTTCGAGATCGGCTTTAATATCGGCAACATCCTCGAGGCCGACGGAGATGCGCAGCAAACTATCGGTCACTCCGGCTTCCTGTTTTCTTTGCCGGCTCAAGCCAAAGTGGCTCATGGTGGCGGGATGGGAAATCAGAGTCTCAACTCCACCCAGACTTTCGCCGAAGGCGCATAGCCGCAGGTGTTTCACCATGGCGCGGGCGTGCTGCGGCGATTCGGTTTCAATCGCCAGCATGCCGCCAAAAATGCGCATCTGGCGCCGGGCCAGCGGCCGCCGGGGATGGCTGGCCAGCCCGGGGTAATACACAGTTTTGACGCGCGGATGGCCAGCCAGCCATAGGGCCAATTGAAGCGCATTCGCCGAATGCTGTTCCATGCGCACGGGCAGGGTTTTGATGCCGCGCTGCACCAGAAAGCATTCAAATGGGCTGAGAATTCCTCCGGCAGATTTCAGCACCGCGCCAATTTCATCGCCCAATTCGGGGCTGGCAGCAATGACGCCGCCGCCCAGCCCGTCACTGTGGCCATTGAGATATTTCGTGGTCGAGTGAACCACCAGATCCGCGCCCCAGGCGAGCGGCCGCTGGCCATAGGGGGTCATAAATGTGTTATCGGCAACCAACAGAGCGCCGCGGGCATGCGCCAGTGCGGCCATGGCCGACAGATCGGTAATTTCCAGGCAGGGATTGCTGGGCGTTTCCACCCAGAGATAGCGGGTGTTGGGCTGCCAGGCGCGCGCGATGGCACGCACATCGGTGGTATCGGCATAGGTGTGGGTCAGGCCGAAGCGGCTCATGATGCCTTCCAGCAGCCGCGCCGTACCGCCATAAACGTTGCGGGCGCAGACAACATGATCTCCAGCTTTAAGCCGCAGCAGCACCGCCTGAATCGCCGCCATGCCGGAAGCAAAAGCATGTGCAGCCGCACCGCCTTCGAGCTCGGCCAGGCAGCTTTCGAGGGCATGACGGGTAGGGTTGGCGACGCGCGAATAGGTATAGCCCTTGTGCTCGCCGAACCCGCTCTGAGCATAGGTGGAAGACAGATAGAGGGGAAGATTGACCGCTCCAGTCGCGGCATCGGGCGGTTGTCCGGCGTGAATGGCCAAGGTGCTGAAAGCGTACTTATGAGTTTTCATCGTGATTTTTTCCGCCCTAAGCAATCAGGTTAAAGCGCGCGCCTTGTCCGGCGCCGCGACTGCTATAATCATAGCCATGGCAGAGCCCAGTTCCACCTCGCCTCCCACGCCTTCCAGAAAACCCCTGCAAGCTTATTTATTATTGGCGGCCGGCTGCGGTTTGATTTTATGGAGCCATTTCACCGCCAGCCCTGATCGCCCATTGAATTACCTTATTGGCGGCATTTTTCTGGTTTTTGGGGTGCTGCGGCTCTTCCGGCCAGCCTCCGGCATGAGTTGACGGCTGTTTTAAACGGCTGCGTGACAGCCGCAACATGAAGTGCAGCGAATTTTAGCAGCCGGGGGGCCGTTCATTTGCCCTTCTGCCAGCCTGAATGTTAATTTTATAGTTTGTACATTCATTCCACTTCTGAAATGGAATCCCTGCTTTGCCCAATACCTACAACGGACTCCCGGTGCCCACTTCGGGCCAGGCAATCACAGTAAAAAACGGAACCTTTCAAGTCCCGGACCGGCCCATCATTCCCTACATTGAAGGGGATGGCACCGGCCGCGATATCTGGAAAGCCAGCCGCCGCGTCTTTGACGCGGCCGTGCACTGCGCCTACGGGGGCAAGCGCCAGGTGGAGTGGTACGAGGTCTTCGCCGGCGAAAAAGCCTTCCAGAAATTCTCCCAATGGCTGCCGGACGATACGGTGGCCGCGGTCAAGGCGTTCCGGGTGGCCATCAAAGGGCCGCTGACCACGCCTGTGGGCGGCGGCATTCGCAGCCTGAACGTGGCCCTGCGCCAGATTCTTGATCTCTATGCCTGTGTGCGCCCGGTCAAATATTACGCAGGCGTGCCCTCACCGGTTACGAAACCGGAAGACATGGATTTGATCATCTTCCGCGAAAATACCGAGGACGTTTACGCCGGCATAGAATTCCAGGAGGGCACTCCCGAAGCAGCCAAGCTGATCGCCTTTCTTAAAAACGAGCTGGGCAAAAATGTGCGCCCCGACTCCGGCGTGGGCATCAAGCCGATGTCGGTTTTCGGCTCGCAGCGCCTGGTGCGCAAGGGCATACGCCACGCCATTGAGCACGGCAAGACGATGGTCACGCTGGTGCATAAGGGCAATATTCAGAAGTTCACGGAAGGCGCCTTTCGCGACTGGGGCTACCAGGTGGCGAAGCAGGAATTTGGCGACCGCTGCATCACCGAAGAAGATCTCGCCA
>JAKATS010000030.1 GCA_021818645.1 Acidobacteriota bacterium
CCCATGGCCGAGATGCTCAGCTATCAATCCGATCTGACCGCCAAGACCCAGGGCCGCGGCTCGTTTCACATGAGCCTGGCCCGCTACGATCTGGTCCCGCCCGCTCAGGCGGAAAAAATCATCGCCCAGGCCCGGGCGGCGCACGGCGATGGCGTCGGCGAAGAAGAATAATTCCACGCTGAACCACCCCGGGTCCGCGAAATTTCGGACAACGTTCCATGGCCCATCGGCTTCCCATCACGGCAGGAGGACTTTGCGCCATGAAATGTGCCGAATTGATGAATCCGCCCGAAGCCTGCCAGCCCCAGGATTCCCTGCAGCAACTGCTGGCCGCCCTGCAGCGCGACAATATCGGCTCCATTCCCATCGTGGACAGCTTCCAGAACTGGCGCCCCATGGGCGTCGTCACCGATCGCGATGCGGCGCTGTTTCTGGGCCGCACGGATCGCCGTGTTTCCGAAGTCGCCTGCCGCGAAGTCATGACCACCCCTGTCATCAGCTGCGAGGAAACCGACGATGTCAAAGACGCGGTCGAATTAATGCGCCAGCATAAGTTGCGCCGCATCCTCGTCACCAACCAGGGCAAATTGACCGGCATCATCTCCCAGGCCGATCTGGCGCGCCAGAAATCCGGCGTCGCCAAAAAACTGGTGGAGGATGTCTCCCAGGCTGCCTGAAGCCTGGCTTATATTTGTCTGTTATCTATCCGGCTGCTCCGCCCCGGCTGTCGTCTTCACTGGAATGTGAAACCGTCGCGTTTTGCGACAAGCCCGTCCCATATTCGGACACTCATCCTTACGCCAAAATAGTTAAAGAACACAAAATCAAGGACTTATGCAAGGGCCGATTTGGCCGTTCACTTGCCTTATCGGAAGGGGTTGGTATTTTCAGAAATGGGGCTGGTATGAACGGTATCGCACAAGACCTGAGAACCGCTTGGCGGTCATTGCGGCGGGCGCCGGCATTTTCCCTGCTGGCGATTGCCATCCTGGCGCTGGGCATCGGGGTCAGCACCACGATTTTTACTCTATTGCAGCGGGTGGTATTGCAGCCTCTGCCCTATCCCCACGCCAGCCGTCTCCTCAACATTTGGGAGCGCGATACCTTTGCGCCGCCGCAATATCCCAATTTTCCCGTGAACGCGGGCAATTTTCAGGATTGGCAAAAGCATTGTCCTGGGTTCGAGCATCTCGCCATGATCGAAAATACCGGGCTGGTGCTGACCGGCCATGGCCGGCCATTGCGCTTGCATGCCGCGCGTGTCACCAGCCAGCTTTTTCCCATGCTCGGCGTGCGCCCTTATCTGGGAACTTTTTTTACTCCGGCGGAAAATGTACGCGGCAAGGATCATGAAGTCGTGCTGCGCTATGGCCTATGGCAGCGGCTGTTTCACGGCAATCCGAACGCGATCGGCAAAACCCTGATCCTGAACCAGACGGTCTACCGCGTGGTCGGCGTATTGCCGCGGAACTTTTATTTGCCTGGGTATCGCTGGCTATTTCCCATGACGATCCCCGGCAATTCTCCTCAATTTCAACTTTTCAAGCCTTATGGCTACAAAGCTTTTGAAATGAAGGCGGGCGAAGGTGATTTCAACGATGTCGTCCTCGCCGAAATGAAACCCGGCGTCTCGCTGGCGCAGGCCCGGGCGCAGCTCGATACGGCGGAAAGCCGGATCACGCAGCGCTACCATGCCGCCGGCAGGCTCAGCGTCAAAATCATCCCTTTACAATCCGCCGTCAGCCGCCAGGCCCGGCGCGGCCTGTGGCTGTTGATGGCCGGCGCGGGCATGCTGCTGCTGCTGGTCTGCGTGAATCTGGCCAATTTGCTGCTGGCGCGCAATAGCGCCCGCATGGCGGAATTCGCCATTCGCGGCGCTCTGGGCGCCGGCCGGGCTCGCCTGCTGCGCACAATCACTCTGGAAGCATTGTTGCTCGCCTTCGCCGGCGGCGCGCTGGGCACGGTCGTTTCTGCCATCCTGCTGCCGTTGCTGGTGGCCCAGGCGCGCTGGAGCATGCCCCGGCTCGAACATTTAACCTTGAATGCTCCGGTTTTCATATTTGCTTTGCTGGCCAGTATCCTCGCCGGCATTCTTTCAGGTTTATGGCCCGCGCTGCGGCTCTCGAAGCTGTCGCCGGCGCGTTGGATTCAATCAGGCGGGCGCACGGCATCGGAGGGCAAACAGAGCCTGCGCGCGCGCGAGTGGCTGACCGCTTCCGAAATCGCGCTGTCCACCACGCTGCTCATCGGCGCCTTGCTGTTATCCGTGAGTCTCATGAAGGTATTGCAAGCCAACCGGGTTTTTCTGACCCAGCGCGTGGTCAGTCTATACGTTCCGGGTCTCGCCCATGCCAGTTTGCAGCAGAATCATGGGTTTTTTCGCAGCGTATTGAATAAAGTGGAGGCTCTGCCCGGCGTGACCTCCGCCAGTCTGATCAACCATCTGCCTCTGCATGGCGAGGACAATGTGGATGGCTTGCGGATCAAAGGCCGGCCTTACGATCCGCATCATATAATTCCACTCAATGTCCGCTATATTTCCGGTCATTATTTTCAATCCCTGGGCATTCCTTTGATCCAGGGCGCGGCATTTACGCCTGGCCGGAAAAATGTCGTCATTATTTCCTACAACATCGAACGGCAATATTTCCATGGACGCAATCCCATCGGTCAGCTGATCAGCCAACATTTGGGCAAGCCGCAATGGTCGCGCATCGTGGGCGTCGCCGCCGATATCCGCGCCGATGCCGCGCGGCCGGCGCCATTAACCGCTTATTTCCCCTATTTCGCCAGGACGTATTACGGCAATATGCGTCTTGTAGTCCGCTACGGTGGTTCGCCTCAGGCCCTGGAGGCCGGCCTGCGGCAGGCCATCTGGAGCCTGAATCCGCAGATTCCGTTGCCGCCCCCGCGCACGCTGGCGCACGTGGTAATGCAGGCCGCGCGCCCCCGCAGTTTTGAAGCCTTGCTGACCGGCGGCTTTGCCCTGGGCGCGGCTCTGCTGGCCGGCCTGGGACTTTATGGCGTGATTGCCGCCGGCGTAAGCCTGCGCCGGCGCGAAATCGCGATTCGCATGGCGCTCGGCGCCACGCCGCGCAAGATTCGCAGCCTGGTATTGGGCCGATTGGGAATGCTGACGGGCTGCGGACTGGCGGCGGGTCTCATCGCTGCCTGGCTGCTCATGCGGCTGCTTTCCAGTCTGCTCTATGGCGTCAGCCCCTCGAATTTCTGGGTTTATCTGGGCGCGGCCGCGGGCTTGGCCATGATTGCCATATTGGCCGGTCTGCTGCCTGCGCGCGGCGCCTCCCGCACCGACCCCGGCCAGGCCCTGCACGCGGAGTAAAAGTGAACACGGGGATATCAGGCTGTTTCAGCTTGCCACAGCGTTTCACAGAACGGCCATTCCTGATCCATCCATTCCGCCACCCAGCGGAAGCCGGTGGCCGCGGCCATGCGCCGCAAACCGGCCGGAGTAAACTTGTAGCTCGATTCGGTCCAGATCGTTTCTCCCGGCTCAAATTCCACATCCCGATCCGCGGCCCGGCACTGTTGCCGGGTTAGGGAAGCGAGATGCATTTCGATGCGGCGGGTCGGGGCGTCATAGCGAACCTGATGGCGAAATGCTTCAATCGCGAAATTCCCGCCAAACGCACGGTTGACATGGATCAGCAGGTTGCGATTGAACGCGGCGGTTACTCCCGGAGGGTCATCGTAGGCGGCCAGCATCTGATGCACGGGTTTTTCCAGATCGGCGCCCGGCAGCAGAGATCCAGCGCGGCTCGCGCCTGATTCCAGTCGAATGCCTCCAGATGTCCGAGATAAAAGATCACCCGGTGACGCTCGGGAATCGGCCGTTCGTATAAAACATCATCCGCCGGCAGCGCAAACAGCCGGTCCGTTTCTTCACTCGCCCGGCGCCACTCCGCCCGGGAATTCTGGTTCTTGGCTGCGCCGGCCTCCGCGTTCGCTTGGCCCATGCTTTAGGCGATGAATTCCGGGCGGCGCGCGATGCCTTTACTGCGGGCATAGTCCGGTTTTTCAGCTTATTTTGAGTGGCTGCTCCGCGCACTCGCCAATGAAAGCTCGGCTCTCAGTCTGTTGATTATGCCGAGCGCCGGCAGCACTGCCATGCGAAGCTTATCGCTTCGTTTGACCCATAAAGCGCCTTATGATAACCCCATGCGGATAGCCTTTTGCGGTACCGGCATCATGGGACGCCCCATGGCCGCCAAATTGATCGAGGCCGGCCATGATCTTCATCTCTGGAACCGCACCCCGGATAAAGCCAATCTTCCGGGTGGCCATATCGCGGCCACGCCGGCTGAAGCGGCTCGTGATGCCGATGTGGTCTGGGTTTGTGTCAGCGACACCGCGGCGGCCGAACGGGTCCTGCTGAATCCCGCCGATGGCGTATTGCAATCGGCGCGCCCGGGCATGATTGTTGCCGATTCTTCCACCATTTCCCCCCGCGCCAGCCGGGAATTTGCCGCGCGCTTCGCCGAGCGCTGCGCGGCTTTTGCCGATTGTCCGGTAACCGGCTCCAAAGTCGGCGCTGAAAAAGGCGAGTTGATCTTTATCGTCGGCGGAGAACCCGATCCGGTTGCGAAACTGCGGCCGTTGTTCGAGATCATGGGCAAGCGGGTGTTTCACCTGGGTGGCAACGGCATGGGGCTGGCCGCCAAGCTGGCCATGAATCTCAATATCGCGTTAATTTACGAAGGCTTTGCCGAAGGTCTGGTGCTGGCGGAAAAATCCGGCATTCCCGCCGCCCGCATGATCGAGATTATCTCCGCCACGATGCTGCGCTCAGGCGTGGTTGAATATAAAAGCCCCTTTGTCGAGCGCCGCGACTTCAGCCCCAATTTTCCCCTGCGCTGGATGCAAAAAGACATTCATCTCATGCTCGAGCACGCCCGTGAATTGCGGGTTAAGCTGCCCGCGCTCGAAACCGTCGAGGAAGTCTATGCCCTGGCCGGCGAGGAAGGCATGGCCGATCTTGATTACGCTGCCACGCTGCTGCTGCTTGAAAAATGGGCCGGCATTCAGGTGTAACTTTATGCAAATGATGAATCGAATAATGATGAATCGAACGAAGTTGTGCCTCGCAGTTGCCGTTGGATTATTTGTTCTTTCCGGTTGGGCCCGCACTTCGCCCCGGCCCGCCGCCCACCCGGCCGTGTTGATGTATTTGACCAGCCGGCCCGATTCCATCGCCGACTTCCGCGCCCATGCCCGCCAGATTGATATAGCCGCGCCTCAGGTTTTGACCATGACTGCCAACGGCCGGGTCACCGGAGGGGTGCCGGCGGTCGTGGCCGCCACCGCGCGAAAATTTCACATCCGGCTGATGCCGCTCGTGACCAATGCCGGCTTCAGTCTCGCGGTCATGGACCGGGCGCTGCATTCGCCCGTCGCCGAACGTCGGCTTTTGCGCGAGCTGGTCCGCCGCGGCCGCGCCGGTCATTGGTGGGGCATTCAATTCGACTTTGAGCACATTCCCAGCCGCGACCGGGCTCGGTATAGCCATCTGGCCTGGCTGGCGCGCCGGGCTTTTCATCGTGCCGGTATGAAATTCAGCGTCACCATCGTGCCCCGCATGTCGAATAATCCGCACGATTTTTCCGCCGGCGGCTGGAAGACCTGGTCGGGCGTTTACGGCTACCGCGCCCTCGGCCGGGCCTCTGACTTTGTCACCGTCATGACGTATTCCGAATTCAGCGGCCTGACCCAGCCCGGTCCGGTTTCGGGCATGCCCTGGATCCGGCGCTGCCTGCGCTACGCCTTGGCCAACATGCCGGCGCGGAAAATCTCACTAGCCGCGGATTTTT
>JAKATS010000383.1 GCA_021818645.1 Acidobacteriota bacterium
AAGAATCGTGATGGGATGGATGAAGTTTTCGTACAGAATGCCCAGCACGATATATACCGTGATGATGGCGGCCAGAATCAGCCAGGGTTCATTGGCCAGCGAGTGAATCAGCGCCTGAGCGGTGCCCTCAAAATGTCCACGCACGCTGAATGGCAGATGCAAGCCTGCGATCGCGGTTTGAATCTGCGCAATCGCCTGCCCGAGCGAAGCGCCGCGGGCCAGGTTAAACGACAAAGTCACGGCCGGAAATTCGCCATAATGGCTGATCACAAGAGGCTGGGTCTCGAGCCGGATTTGGGCAAACGCGGCCAGCGGCACCTGGGCGCCGCCGGCCGCGCCCACATAAAGACTGCCCAGCGCGGCGGGATTCCGGCTGAAACTGTGGGCGTTTTCCAGAACCACATGATATTGATTGTCCTGGGTGAAAATGGTGGAGACTTGACGCTGCCCATAGGCGTCGTAAAGCGTGTTATCAATGGCAGCCGGGGTAATGCCCAGCCGGGCCGCCGTGGCGCGGTCAAAGTCAATGCGGACGGTCAGGCCTCCAGGCTGTTCATCGGTGGCCACATCGCGCAGATCGGGAAGCTGGCGCAGCCGCGCCAGCACGCGCGGTGCGTAGCGGGCCAACTCCCGGGCATTGGCGTCATCCAGGGCATATTGATACAGCGTGCGGCTGACCTGATCATTCACGGTCAACTCCTGCACCGGCTGCATGAATAACTGAATACCCGGCACCCGTGCCAATTGTGGCCGCAATTGGCGGATGATCTGCATGGCTGATAGCGAACGCTGGCTGCGCGGCTTTAAATTGATCTGAATGCGGCCGCTGTTAAGGGTGGTATTGACACCGTCAATCCCGATAAACGAAGGAACATTGGCGATCGCCGGATTGCGGAGCAGCATGCGAACCAGCGCCTGCTGGCGCCGGGCCATTTGCGGAAATGAAACCTGGGGCGGCGCCTGGGAAATGCCCAGGATTTCGCCCGTATCCTGCTGCGGGAAAAAGCCTTTGGGAATGATCCAGAACAGCCATAGCGTCAGACCCAGCGTGGCCACGGTGATCAACAGCGTGGCGGGCTGATGGCGCAGGACCCGGCGCAGCAGGCCGGCATAACCCGATACGCATTTTTGCCACCAGCGCTCGGTTAAATGATAAAACCGGCTGTGGCTCACCTGTTCCGGTGGCTGCAACAGGCGCGCAGCCAGCATCGGTGTCAGGGTCAGGGATATAATCGCGGAAAAGACGATGGTGGCGGCCAGGGTCAGGGCGAATTCCCGAAACAGCCGGCCCACGATATCCCCCATGAACAAAAGCGGTATCAGTACCGCAATCAGGGAAACGGTGAGCGAAATAATGGTGAAACCGATCTGCTCGGCGCCGCGCAGCGCGGCCTGCAATGGCGGTTCGCCGGCTTCGAGAAAGCGGGCGATATTTTCGGTCATGACAATGGCGTCATCGGCCACAAAGCCGGTCGAGATGGTCAGTGCCATGAGAGATAAATTATCGAGGCTGAAGCCGAGCAGATACATCACGCCAAAAGCGGCCACAATGGAGAGCGGCACGGCCACGCCCGGAATCAGGGTGCCGGCAATGGTCCGCAGAAACAGAAAAATCACCAGCACCACCAGCGCGATGGTCAGCAGCAGCTCCATTTGCACGTCATTCACCGAGGCACGGATGGTGTTGGTGCGGTCGGAAACGATGGCTATTTTGAGCTGCGGGGGAATCGCCGCCCGCAATTGGGGCAGCAGCTTTTTGACCTGGGCCACCACATTCAGCACATTGGCGCCGGGCTGGCGCTCGATGTTGAGCAGTACCGCCGGCTGCAGGTTCTGCCAGGCCGCCAGCTGGGAATTTTCCACACTGTTAATCACGCGGGCCACACTCGCCAGCCGCACCGGCGCACCGTTGCGATAAGCCACCACCAGGCGCTGGTACTGACGGGCGCTGGTGAGCTGGTCATTCGTCGAGATCGCGTAATTTTGCCGCGGTCCGTCAAGATTGCCTTTGGGCTGGTCAATATTGGCGGCGTCAATGGCAGTACGCAGATCTTCGAGACTCAAGCCATAACTGGCCATTTGGCCGGGATTGACCTGAATTCTGACCGCCGGACGCTGGCCGCCGCTGATGGTGACCAGGCCGACACCCGACAACTGCGAAATTTTCTGCGCCAGCAGGGTATCGGCAAAATTTTCCACCTGCGACAAAGGCATCTGCGATGAAGTCAAGGCCAGGGTCAGAACAGGGGCATCGGCGGGATTGGTTTTGCTGTAGATCGGAGGCGAAGGCAGATTGGCCGGAAGATAGCTGCTGGCGGCGTTAATCGCGGCCTGCACTTCCTGCTCGGCGATATCAATGTTCTGGCTGAGAGCGAATTGCAGCAGAATGACCGAACTGGAATAGGAACTGGTCGAAGTCATCTGGCTGAGCCCGGGAATTTCTCCGAACTGCCGCTCGAGCGGTGTGGTCACTGCGGACTCCATGACCTGAGGGCCGGCGCCGGGGTAGGAAGTGACAATCTGAATTGTGGGGTACTCAACCTCGGGCAGCGCGGAAACCGGAAGCTGGCGATAGGCCGTAAAACCCACCAGCAGCAGCCCAAGCATGACCAGCGAGGTGGCGACCGGACGCAGAATAAAAATACGCGAGGGACTCATGGGAAAAAATGAATACGCTGCTTCGAGGCGGGCGATCAGGGACGCCGCAGGATGACTTTCTGACCGGGGCGAAGTTCATTCTGCCCATCGGTCACGACCGCTTCCCCCGCCTTCAGTCCCTTCCGGATCACCGTCTCCAGACCCGCCACGTAGCCCGTCTCCACGGGACGCATGCTCACAGTATGGTTGGGCTCAACTATAAAGACGAAGTTGCAGCTGGAATTGCGCTCGATGGCGGCAGAGGGCACGACCAACGCCTGCCGTAATACCCGCAGCTGGAGATGGATATTGACAAATTCGTTGGGCCAGAGCTGATTGCCGCGGTTCGGGAAAATGGCTTTGAGCTGGATGGTCCCGGTGGTGGGGTCAATCTGGTTGCTCATCGCCAGCAGACGGCCTGCCGCCAATCGGGTTTTGTTATCGCTGCCATAGGCGGTGACCCGCAGAGGGCTCCGCGTCATCGCCTTCCGGATGGGCGTGACCTGATTTTCCGGCAGTGCAAAGACCGCGACGATGGGCTGCACCTGGGTGATGATCACGATGCCTGTTGTGTCGGAGGTTTGCACAATATTGCCCAAATCCACCTGCCGCAGTCCGGTGATGCCGCTGATCGGAGCGGTGATATGGGTATAGGCCAGATTTAACTGGGCGGCTTTCAAGGACGCCCGGTCCAGGGCGACAGTACCGGTTAACTGTCCCACCAGCGCCTGCTGTGCATTCAACTGCTGCAGGGCCAGAATTTTCTGCCGGTACATGGACTGATCGCGTTCCAGATCAATTCTGTCGTCGGCCAACTGCGCTTGATCGCGCTGCAGCGCGGCCTGGGCCTGGCGCACGGCAATCTGAAAGGGGCGCGGGTCCACCACGGCCAGCAACTGTCCTTTATGAACGAACTGCCCCTGATGAAAGACGATCCGCACCAGCGGTCCACTCACCTGCGTGCGCACAATCGCGGTATTGGCGGCTGCCACCGTGCCCAGCCCTTGCACGATATAGGGAACGTCTTTCCGGATGACCGGCGCGGTCTGCACGGAAACCGGGCCCATCATGCCGTGGGAGGGTTTGGCTGGAGCATCCGCAGTGCGCGTACAAGCCGCGATGGTCAGGGTTAAAAATGTTAACAGCAGACCGGCGAGCCGATAGCCGCCCATAAAATGCAGCAAACGTGAATTCATATGCGTGACAAATCAGGGCCACTGCCAGTGCAGCGGTTTCGCCCCACCCTGCGGTGCGCGGCTTAATTCCCTATACGCTGAAAAATCCTCCGCGGCATCAGGGCGGGCGGGATTATTACCAATAGCGAGCCCGACTTTCCGGGGTTTCCGCGGCTTTGGCCACCACGGTAATACCGCTTTCATCCACGTGATAGCCGCGGGCGCGGTCGGATTCGGGGTCAAAGCCGACTGTGCTGTTGGCCGCGATGTGGACATTTTTATCCAGAATGGCCCGGCGAACGCGGGCTCCCGGCCCGATATAGACGTTATCCATCAGAATGGATGCTTCCACTTCGCAGCGGGCTTCCAGCACCACATTGCGGCTCAACACCGATTCCCGCACCCGGCCTCCGGCCAGCAGGCAGCCGCCCATGACCAGCGAATCAATCGCTTCGCCCTTGCCACGTTCGCCGTCATACATGAACTTCGAGGGCGGAGTGTTGAAGTTCGAGCTCATGATCGGCCAGGCCCAGTTGTAGAGATTCAACTCCGAGTCCGGTTTCCGCAGATCCATATTCGCTTCGTAATAGGCACGAATGGTGCCGACATCGCGCCAGTAGGGACGTTCGACTTCATAGCCGCCGTGCACCGGGATGCGATTACTGGAAAAATCATAGGCATAAACATCCATGTGCTCGACCATATACGGAAAGATATTGCGGCCGAAGTCGTGAGCGCCGCCCTGCAGCGCATCATGCTGCAGCACTTCCACCAGTACACGCGTATCAAAAATATAATTTCCCATGGACGCCAGCGCCCAGTCCTCGCGCCCGGGTATGACTGGCGCGACGTTGGGATCGGGCTTTTCCACAAAGTTGCGGATACGGAAGCCGGCGTCAATATCCAGCACGCCGAAAGGCTTGACCTCGCTGCGCTCAATCGGCAACGAGGCCATGGTGGCGGCGGCGCCGTGTTCAAAATGATAGTCCACCATTTGCCCGATATTCATCTTGTACACGTGGTCGGCGCCGAAAACCGCGACCGCATCGGGATTGAACTGTTCGATCAGATTAAGATTCTGATAAATCGCATCGGCGGTGCCGCGGTACCAGACGTCGCCGACCTGCATCTGAGCCGGAACTACGGTGGCAAACGCATCGCGGGCACCGACCACAAACGACCAGGCGCGCTGAATATGGCTGATCAGCGACTGCGCCTTGTACTGGGTCAGCACATAGATCGAATCAATACCGGAATTGATCAGGTTGCTGAGAACGAAGTCAATCACCCGGTAACGGCCGCCAAACGGGACGGCGGGTTTGGAACGGTGCTTGGTCAGCGGGTACAGGCGCTCGCCTTTACCGCCCGCCAAGACCAGGGCCAGGATGCGTTGCCGGCTTTTGCCTGCGGCCATAACCTCAACCGTCCTCTCTGCCTGCGAAGCTGCCCACTCTGTCTGATCTTAGGCCAGATGGGCTTGGTGCCGGTCATGATTCAGAGATTCCTGAACCATATTTAAAAATAGCTGATGCAGTCGAGAATCATCGGTTAATTCCGGATGAAAAGTTGCGGCAAATTGCCGTCCCTGCCGCACCAGGACCGGCTCCTGATCCAGCCAGGCCAGAACTTCAACTTCGGGTCCGCAGGTACGAATGCGGGGGGCGCGAATAAAAATCATCTCCGGCGCCGGCGTGGCTGCCGCCGGTAATAGTTTTTCCCGCCATTGGCCAGAAGCCACGAAACTGTCAATCTGGCGGCCATAGGCGTTGCGTTCCATGACAATATCGAGCGAGCCCAGACTATCCTGGGCGGGGTGAGTCACTTCCCTGGCCTGCAAGATTGCGCCAGCACAAGTACCAAATATGCAATGGCTTGCCGCATATTCTTTCATCTTATGGATCATATTTTGCCGGCGCATGAGATGTAGCTGGGTGGTACTTTCGCCGCCAGGCAGTATC
>JAKATS010000189.1 GCA_021818645.1 Acidobacteriota bacterium
CCGCCCTGGCCGCGTAGCTCCTGCACCGCGGTCTGATAACGCGCATCCACATCGGGCCGCTCATCGCGATCCACTTTGATGGGAATAAAGTGCTGGTTGATAACCTCGGCCACGGCCGCGTCTTCATAACTCTCGCGGTCCATCACGTGGCACCAGTGGCACCAGGCGGCGCCGATGTCGAGCAGCACGGGTTTATTTTCCCGGCGCGCCGCGGCCAGCGCCGGTTCGCCCCAGACGCGCCACTGTACCGGTTGTCCGGCGGCGGAGCGTAAATAGAGGCTGGACTGGCGGGCTAGGTCGTTGGACATCATCATTAATTTTATGGGGTCTGCACTGGCAGCGGTCCGTAAGGTTATGCAAATGTAACATTTCTACCCATCGAAAATAGGGAAAACCTCGAAAGCATGGGCTTTTTAACCTTGACATCGCCGGATATTGTGGAAAAATTGTGAATATTTTTGCTTCCCAGTCTGGGAAAATCCGTATAGGTTGCGATTTTTTTCATACGGGCAGTGGTTTTGGCGGGGTATTTGCAGGAATAGCGAACTGAATGATGACTTCTCCACTTCATCGTTGCCAGGGATGCGCCCGTGATCTGGACTTCACCTCCACCATCGCGCCGCGTCTGGGCTTGGTTACAGTCGTATGCCAGCGCTGCCGGCACCGGCACTTGTTTTCCGCCAGCGAACTCACCACCGCGCGCCAGCAACTGGCGCAGGTCGAGCAAAAACGCGGCCTGCCCTACCAGGGCTATCAGATTGCCGCCGCTCAGGCCATGTCCCGCCTGGTTTTGCGCGTGAAGGTATCATCGGCGCTGCCCTCGAAGTAATCCCCGCTCCGTAATTTGTGAGCATCTAACGCTCGCTTTGCCTGTGCATAAATTCTGAGTACTTACGGCGCTTCATCCCCGTCATGCATCCGTCCGGTTAGGGGGAATCCTGTAATGAAACGCCTGCTTACCGATGTCGCACTGGGGATGGCGGCCGGCGTCGCCGCTACCGCCGCTTTGAATGCCTGGATCAAAGCCATACAGCCTAAAAATGCCGCGCCTGGTACGGATGAGCCTTCCACCGTCAAAGTAGCCGTGCGCGGCATGCGCCAATTCGGCGTGCATGCGCCTTCGCGCCGGGCCCGGCAGCTTGGCGGCCAGGCGGTGCATTGGAGTTACGGTGCGGCCTGGGGCGGAATTGCGGGCGCGGCGGCCAGCCTGGGCTTTCCCCTGCATCGTTGGGGCGGCTTGCCCTTCGGCACCGGCTTATGGCTGCTGGGTGATATCTGGCTTTTGCCCAGACTGGGGCTGGAAAAACCGCCCAGCGCCTACCCGGCCAAAGCCCATGCCCGCTATCTGGGCGCGCACTGGAGTTACGGCGCAACCCTGGCGGCGTTATGGCTGCTGCGCGAGCGCGCTCGCCCGCGGCGCCGCTGGCTCCGCGCGGCTTAGGATTTTCAGCTTGACTTTGTCTGGTGAAAGTATTTTTGTGTGCAGGGCCGAAATAAAAAATAGGCCAGCGCCGCCAGCAATAATGAATGAATCACCAGCCGTGAAATCACCGGCCAGCTCACTGCCACATGAAAGCCCATCCATAACAGAGCCAGCCACCGCGCCCAGCCGCGCCCGCTAAGCAATAAAACGCCAATGGCGATCGCGGCCAGTTCCGTGATCGTGATCCAGAGATAGTCACTGGCCAGGGGATGGCGCAGGCCATGTGCGCTCGTATGCGCCACCTGCGCCAGAGCTCCCACGGCGATCAATAGCCAGGCGATGATGGTCACGGCGAGAGGACGTTTCATATGAGTGAATCTTTACCGATCACTAAAGTTCTGAGCTCGGCTGGCGTTGCTTAGTGTTTCGCATAATGGTGCAGGGGCAGCCGGTACACGGCCATTTTTACCTTTTCATGCCCCATCGTCGTCTCCGCCGGGCCATCGTAGGCGAAGCCATTTTTTTCATACCACGCCCGCGCCGCTTTCAGCTCGCCATGGACCGCGACCCAGAGCCAGGGCGCCCCGGCCGCCCGCGCGGCCGCAATCACCGCATCCAGCATCTTTTTCCCCTGCCCCTGCTGTTGCGCCTCGGGCAATAGATACAGGCTGCGCAGCACCGCGCCGGGCGGGTCTTCGGCCGGGTCGCCCAGCGAAAGCATGGCGAAGCCGGCCGGCTGCCCATCCTGATCCAGCAGAAAACCGCGTAGATCGGAGCGCTGGTGGCATTGGCGCAGCCAGTCCAGCGAATAGGCCTTGTCCAGGTATTCGCGCCGCGAGGCCTCGGGCACCAGATCGCGATAGGTATTTTCCCAGGCGCGCATTGCCACGGACTGTATGGCTTCGGCATCGGCCCCGGTGGTGGCTCGAATTTTATAGTTCACCGCAACAGGGTAGCAGGCAATCCGGCCAGTTCGAAGGATAAGCTTTCCCTGGTTGTGATCTATCATCTGCGCTTCTGTTTGTTTGCCGGCGTGGCTGCGGCATAGCCTGAAACTTGTAGTGTCTGAATAGGGTCGGGTGCCGGGTCGGCCATTTCTACCCGGCACCCGTTAAATAACTGTTAAGCAAGGGTTTGTAATTTTCGGGTGCCGGATTAAAAACCCCTCCTGGCACCCGTTATCTTATTGATTTAAATGGCTTTAGCTTTCATGGGTGCCGGGTTGAGGCTGAAAAAAAGTTGTTTGCTTGAGTTCGACCATGCGAATTCCATGACTGCGTGATATTTTTACCTCAATTCCATATTGTTCCAGGTTGGTTTGCATCCGCCGCATATAGATACCGAGTTGCACTGCGGTGAGTCTTTTCTGCCGGTAGGCCATGGGCCATAAGGCTTGGGCGAGATCGTCCATTTTGCCCTTCCATTCCGTTTTATTCGCCATAAAACTCACAATCGCGTGTCCGGTCTCGTCCCGCTCCAGCAGCGCCTCGTTTTTCTGCCGGGTGTTTCGCCCCAGCGCCTGCAGAAAATATTCCGGATCTTCATGCTTCCCCGCCATCATCGCCCGTCCCCAGGCGGCAAAATCCGCCATGCGCGGCAGGTTCAGCGATCCCGGCATCTGCTTGTACATCGCCATCGTCGCGCTCAAATCGGCCAGCAGTAGTCCGAGAAATTTTGCGTAATGGATATGAACCCTGTCCATGATCCGCTTCTCTTCCGCCCGCACCTTCCCCAGTTGCAGCTTCAGCACCAGTGCCCGGTCCAGCCAGTCTGGAGCCTCGGACGGAGTCTCCAGCGCGGTCAGAATCATCGGCCGTCTGGCGCCAACGACCACGTCCTCGCCGTTGCTGTAATGCCGCCGTTTCACATAGCTCAGCCCGGTTACGCCCCGGCAGAGCATATTCGACTGCCGCGCGGTCAGCCGGCCCAGGTTGTCGAATACCGGCACGGCATGTTTTTCCAGCACCTGCGCAAATACCGCTTCTCCCGGCAGTCCCATGACCTCCGTGTGGCTGGGGTCGGTCAGCATCCGTAGAATTTTGGCCATGGTCGTTTTGCCGCTGCCCTGCGGCCCTGTGAGCACCAGCATCGGCGTCGGGATCATCGGATTGTAGGCCGCCATGATCCAGCCGAAAAGCAGCATCAGATCCATCCGGTCCGTTGGCGCCAGCAGATATTCCAGCATCTCGCGGTCGCCCTCCGGCTCCGGTGCTGGCAAGGGCATTTGGTGCCGGCAATGCTTGAAATATACCGGCGCATGGGACACAATGCGCCAGCCCTGAGGCGCGATCTGAACCACTCGCCCGCTGCCGTCGCACAGATCCAGCCAGATTCCCTCCCGGGTCAGCGCCCGCCGCAGATGCAGCATTGCCATGTTTTCCTGGAAATGAGCCCGATGTTCCAGTTCCCGCAGCGCTTCCTGCACCGCCTGCCGCCGCGGCGCATGATTCTCCCTGCTCTGGTAAAGACCGGCAAGAAAGTGTGCGCATTCTTCCGCCCTCAGCTCGAACGTCACCCGTCCAGATACGCCATCAAAAACAATGAATGGCTCTCCGCCGGGCTGGCGAAATAATTTGGCTGCTTTCGTGTAGTCCAGCAGTATCTGGGTCTCCGAGCGGACCGGCGCCGTGCTTGTCTCGGCTTGCTGGCTCAGCTGCGCGATCGCATCCAGTAATGCCAGTTCCTGATCCGCTCCCGGTCGCTTTCGCTTCGGCTCTTCGTGGTGGTGGTCGCGTGCCGGTGGAATCCGGCGGGCTTCGCTGGACTCGCTTTCCGGTCTGGGCTCGTTTGCCTGTTTCGCCTGCGCGGCTTGCGCCGCGGCATTTTTATTGAATCGTTGAAACACACTCCCCTCCTTAAACCTATGGCTGGTATTTGAGGGGGAGCCTCTTTAGCGGAACAGATTTATTTTCTTTGCGCAATTCCCCCTTTAGGGGGTATATCACTTTCCCTTATTGGGAATATCGGAACCCGGAACTTTATTTCTGTCATCCAGACCGAACGCTGGAACGGCGGAGCAAAAAAAAGTGGCCTTGCCATACTCGCCATATGGGTTAGCGCCGATGTTCCTGGGACCTTGTGCGGCCCGCGCGCTGCAGGCCCCGCGCGTTGTCGAGCCTAAGCGGGACGCGTGGCATACCAAGCCTCAGGTTTTGTGTTTTCATGCCGCGCAGGGGCCCGCGCCAGGTATTAGAGTGCTGTGCAGGTAGTAGTAAACTTCCCCTATGCGCGAAATTGTCATTCTCTCTTTATTGGCTTCCATGGCTCTCATGCTGGGCGCCTGTCATAGTTCCTCTCCTTCGGCTGTTACCGGCCCCACGCCCGCGGCGCCGGGCAACTACTCGGCCACCATCGTGACCAATATGGGGAATATTGATATCGAATTATTTCCCCAGCAGGCGCCGCTGGCCGTCGGCAACTTCGTCGGCCTCGCCGAAGGCACCCAGGCCTGGATCAATCCCGCCAATGGGCAGGTCGAGCATAAGCCGCTCTACAACGGCACCATTTTCCATCGCGTCATCCCCGGCTTCATGATCCAGGGCGGAGATCCACTTGGCACCGGCACCGGCACCCCCGGCTATCAGTTTAAAAATGAGATTGCTCCCGGCCTGACATTCGACCGCGCCGGCCGCGTGGGCATGGCCAACGCCGGACCCAACACCAACGGCTCCCAGTTCTTCATCACCACCGGCCCGCAGCCGCATCTGAATGGCGGCTATACCATTTTTGGTCAGGTTACCGGCGGCCAGTCCGTGGTGGACGCCATCTCGAAGGTTCCCCGCAACAGCTCCGACCGGCCTCTGAAACCGGTCGTGATCGAAAAAGTCGAGATTCACAAAAGCTGAATCTCACGCCCCATTTTGTGGCCCATTCAAGCGCAGTTCGCTTGAGTGGGGCACAAGTGGACCCGCCAATTTTTTGATTGTGCGGGGGGAGACGCGGGCTTTAGATTGCAGTTATGCGAAGCTCAATGCTTTAAGAGATTAGCGTATGCATCTTGCCGCGGCCATTGCCTTCATCGGCTTTCTGATCTTTCTGGCGCATCTGTTCGCCGGAATTTTTCAGCGCACCCGCATACCCGACGTGCTCTGGCTGCTGCTGATTGGCATCCTGCTGGGGCCGGTCTTTCATCTGCTGGCGCCGGGCCAGTTCGGGGTGGTCGGCCCGGCCTTTACCACTATCACGCTGATCCTGATCCTGTTCGAGAGCGGGCTGAACCTGCGCTTTGACCGCCTGCGCACCGCGCTGCCCGGTACCCTGGCGCTTTCACTCTGCAGCTTCATTCTGGTGACCCTCCTGGTTGCCGGCGCTGCCTGGCTCTGGACTCCGCTCGGCGCCT